>NZ_BAAKSZ010000002.1:0-219893 GCF_059698015.1 Oceanobacillus sp. NCCP-135
ACATTATTTCAGATTTCATCCTGATTTAAAGTGAAATTGACTACCTGTAATAATGTGCTGATTTACATCATTCCCAAAAACAAAGTCACACTTTTAATTACTAAGACCCTTTTTGGTGCTACAATAAGTTTATAAACAACTTGAAGTAGGTGATGAATATTGATTTTTGGTTACGCACGAGTGAGTACGGAAGAACAAAACTTGGATATGCAAGTTGATGCTTTAACCAAATTTGGAGTGGAAAAGATTTATAAAGAAAAGTTGACGGGTACAAGAAAAGATAGACCTCAATTAGAAGAGCTTCTTAAAGTCTTACGTAATGGCGACAAAATTGTTGTATATAAACTTGATCGTATTTCACGTTCTACAAAACACCTTATTGAACTTAGTGAATTATTCAACGATTTGGGAGTTGGTTTTGTATCTATTACTGACAGTATTGATACTTCAACCGCAATGGGTAAATTTTTCTTTCGCACAATGGCGAGCATTGCAGAATTAGAACGAGATATTATAAGTGAAAGAACAAAGTCTGGTCTTCAAGCAGCACGTGCCAGAGGTAGGAAAGGTGGTAGACCAAATAAAAATAGCGGCAAAGTAGAAATGGCGATAAAAATGTATACGAGCAAGGATTACACAATTAACCAAATCACAGAAGCAACAGGAATCAGTAAAACCTCACTGTATAGATACTTAGAAAAAGTAAATTAGGAACATACCAAAATTACTTATAAGGATTGATTTAACTTGAGTGTAAAAGAATTACTGACACCAGAACAAAGAAGGGATATCTTAAACCTTAATAATTTATCGGAATTTGAATTCACTTCATATTACAGTCTATCTGACTATGATATTGAAGTTATAAATCGCCACAGAAGAGACCATAATCGACTGGGATTTGCGCTCCAATTATGCATACTAAGAAATCCTGGATGTACTTTAAATAACATGTTAGAGATACCAGATAACCTTATTACCTATGTGGCTAAACAAATTGGTGTAGACCCAGAAGTTTTCTCTTCATATGCTCAACGCGATACAACAAGACGTGAGCATTTAGAGGAAATACGTCAAGTATATGGATATAGAAATTTTAATAATAGTAATTATCGTACGTCTTCTAATGCTCTTTTAAAATCCGCATTAGAAAATGGAAATACAATGTATCTAGTACGTAATGCAATTGATTTATTACGAAAAGAAAAAATAATATTGCCTGCAATACCAACAATAGAAAGAATGGTTTGGTTAGCGAGAACACGTGCAGAGAAAAAAATATATGCCATACTAATCAGTAATCTTTCTGAAAGAAATAAGCACGGACTAGAAAAGTTGATTGATTTAACTGTAAGTAATAACAAAACACAATTAGCTTGGCTTCGAGAAATTCCTGGTCAGTCATCACCAGATTCCTTTTTAAAGGTCATAAAAAGATTACAGTACATTAAAGAAATGAATATCACTGCCGATACCTCATTAATACATCCCAATAGACTTTTGCAATTAGCGCGAACTGGGGCAAGGTATGAACCACATTCCTTTAGAAGATTTAAAGAAGATAGAAGATATGCATTATTGATCGCTCACTTATTAACTCTTTCCCAAGACTTAACTGATCATGCCATTGAAATTCATGATAGACAAATGATGGTGTTACAATCAAAAGGAAGAAAAACTCAAGAAGAAATGCAAAAGCAAAACGGTAAATCGGTCAATGAAAAAGTAGTGCATTATGCAGATATAGGGACGGCTTTAATCAAAGCTAAAGAACAAGGAATCGATCCTTACGTGGCACTTGAACAGGTAATGACTTGGGAGAAAATTGTAGAATCTATTGAAGAAGCTAAAGTATTATCAAGACCAATGGATTATGATTACCTCGATTTAATAAAAACACGATATAACTATTTAAGAAAATATACTCCAGTCCTGCTGAATTCTTTAATGTTCCAATCTACTAAATCAGCAGATCCTTTGTTGAAAGCAATGGATACGATACGTGAATTAAATGATTCCGGAAAAAGAAAAATCCCTGATGGATCACCTTTGGATTTTGTTCCTAAACGTTGGCAAAAACATGTTTTTGATGATGAAGGTAACATTAACCGTCAATATTATGAAATGGCTGCTTTAACAGAACTCAAAAACTATATCCGATCTGGTGATGTTTGGGTTGAAGGCAGTCGATTACATAAGGACTTTGAAGAATATTTAGTGTCAAAGGACGATTGGGAAAAAGCAAAGGTTAAAGGGAATAAGATAGCTGTAAAAGTAAGTTTTGATCAGTATATACAGGAAAGAATGGAAACTTTAAATACTAAACTACATTGGATTTCAAAAAACATTGACAAGGTCGAAAGTATCAACATTGAAAAACAAAAAATACATGTTGAGAGACTACAAGCAGATACTCCCGAAGAATCTAGAAACTTTAGCTTATCTCTTTATAATATGCTTCCAAGGGTTAAACTCACTGATTTATTAATGGAAGTTGCTGAATGGACTGGATTTGAAGAATCATTTGTTCACGCTTCTTCAAATCACCCACCTAAGGGTGAGGAAAAATCCATAGTAATGGCTGCCTTGATGGCGATGGGTACGAATATTGGACTAACTAAAATGGCAGAAGCAACGCCTGATATTTCATATCGCCAGATGGCTAATGTTATGCAATGGAGATTACATGAAGATGCAATGACACGGGCCCAAGCTACACTGGTAAACTACCAACACCGTCTATCCTTGGCTTCATATTGGGGAGATGGATCAACATCCTCTTCGGATGGTATGCGTGTACCTGTTGGTGTATCATCATTACATGCAGATTCAAACCCGCATTATGGAACTGGGAAAGGGACAACAATTTACCGTTTTACAAGTGATCAATTTTCTTCATTTTATGCAAAAGTTATTAATACGAATGCCAGAGATGCTGTACATGTGATAGATGGATTATTACATCATGAATCTGACCTTACAATAGAAGAGCATTACACTGATACAGCCGGATACACGGATCAGGTTTTCGGATTAAGTCATTTGTTAGGATTTCGTTTTGCACCTAGGCTAAGAGATATAAGTGACACAAAATTATATACCATTTCTTCCCCCAAAGATTTTCCAAACATAAAAGGCATACTTCAGGGTAAGATTAACACAAACGTTATTAAAGAAAATTTTGATGATGTATTAAGGCTGGCGCATTCAATTCGGGAAGGAAGAGTTTCTGGATCATTAATCATGGGGAAGTTAGGTTCATATGCAAGGCAAAACAAAGTAGCCACAGCCCTTCGAGAGATTGGGAGAATTGAAAAAACAATTTTTATTCTTGATTATATTACAAATGAAACATTAAGAAGAAGGATACATCGTGGGCTAAATAAAGGTGAAGCCATGAATGGATTGGCTAGGGCTTTATTCTTTGGTAAACGTGGTGAATTCAGAGAGCGAGGCATACAAGATCAACTCCAAAGAGCTAGTGCATTAAATATATTAATCAATGCAATAAGCTTATGGAACACTGTATATTTGGGTGAAGTGACAAAAGAGTTTAAGAAAAAGGATGTTCTAAAAGAAAATTTACTTCCACACATTTCACCTTTAGGATGGGGACATATTAATTTTCTTGGGGAATATAAATTTGATTCGAATAGCTTGCCAGGGAATTCTCTAAGATCATTGAATAAAAGTTAAATTAAAGTATAAGCCAAATTCCCTAACGTACAGGTATTTGGCTATATTTATGTCAAAATGTGCTTAGCGTACAAAATTTCCGAAATGTTGGCGGTACCCCTGAGAGTGAATTTTATAACTGGAAATAAATAAAAAGCTGCCAAATGGCAGCTTTTTTAATGAATATTTCTATATAACCCAATGACTTTCCCCAAAATGGTTACATTCTGGTAAATCAATGGTTCCATTGTGGCGTTCTCAGGCTGCAAGCGAATATGGTTCTTTTCTTTAAAGAAACGTTTTACAGTCGCTTCATTTTCTTCGGTCATTGCTACAACAATATCGCTGTTATCAGCAGTGTATTGTTGTTTCACAATTACCATATCTCCATTTAGAATTCCAGCTTCAATCATACTCTCACCATCAATGACCAGAACAAATAGATTATCATCCGGCCCGGCACTTGAAACTGGTATTGGAATAAATTCCTCTATATTTTCCACGGCTGTTATTGGCAGCCCCGCTGTAACTTTTCCAATTACAGGAGCATATCTTGCTTCTTCCTTAGGGATATTACTATCCTCTGATAAGTCAAGAATTTCAATTGCCCTAGGTTTCGTAGGGTCTCTCCTGATATAGCCCTTACTTTCAATTCTAGCAAGATGGCCATGCACAGTAGAGCTTGAAGCAAGTCCGACCGCCACTGCTATTTCACGGACGGATGGTGGATACCCTTTCTCCTTTACCTGATCTTTAATAAAATCAAGAATCATTTGTTGCCTTTTAGAAAGTTTAGTCATCTATTAAACACCTCGCACATAGGATTTATTAATGATAGTTTACCATCATAATCCAATAAAAGCAAACATTCGTTCGAAAATCTATTGACAGGATCATACGTTCGTGGCATACTAAATATATCGAACAAAAGTTCTAAACTTAAAAAAGGAAGGATAGATAATATGTTTGAAAAAATGACAAAAACAGATGCATTTTATTTAGTTGCCTTTGCATTAACTTTAGGATTTTTATGTTTTTCCATGATAATTAGCGGATAATTGGGTGAAGGGGATCTTATTTTGAAAGCCATTATATATTGTCGTGTCAGTACAGATAAAAAAGCACAGGAAACATCTTTAGCCAGACAAAAGCAAGAATTAGTAAAAATGGCGGAAAGATATAATTTTCAAGTTGTGGAATGTATCGAGGAGCAGATGAGCGGATTTGAGATAGATCGTGAGGGGATTTTTCGAATGCTTGACTACTTTTCAGAGAGTAAAGCAGAATGTTTATTAATTCAGGATGAAACCAGACTAGGCCGTGGAAATACAAAAATTGCTTTATTTCATCAGTTGCAAAAATTAAATATACCTATATATACTGCGCTCCATAACGGGGAATTGGAGCTTTCAGACTCAGATTCAATGGTGCTGCAAATTGTAGGTATTGTTGAAGAATATCAAAGAAAAATTCATAATGCGAAAATTAGAAGAGGAATGAAAAAAGCAATTGCAGAAGGATACGAGCCCAGGAAGAATCTATCTAATCAGCATAAAGCACCTGGAAGAGAAAGAGTTGACTTTCCTATTGATGAAGTCGTTCGCTTAAGACAAAATAACCTAACCTTTGAGGAAATTACAAATACATTAAATGGCCTTGGTTATTCTGTCTCAAAGGCAACAGTGCACAGGCGATATAAGGAGTTTCAAAATACTTGAATATAATATACAGGCAAGGTAAGATAAAAAGGCAAGAACTGTTATAGTTCTTGCTCTTTTAGTGTGATAATGCCTTTTTAAATGGACACCCTGATCCTTTGGCACTCGCTTATTGTAAAAAATTTCACCCTATGCAGGAGGTTGAATTATATGATATCTAAAGAAAAACTGGAACGAATAAATTCACTGGCAAAAAAGTCAAAAAATGAAGGGTTGACTCCAAAAGAAAAAGAAGAACAAAAAGAGCTCCGTGAACAATATCTAAAAAATGTACGAAGCTCATTTAAAAATGAATTTAAATCAATGACAGTAATCGATCCCGAGGGTAATGATGTAACCCCACAAAAGGTTAAAGATTTACAGGAAAGAAATAAAAAGCATTAAAAATGGTTAAACATTAAGTATTCTAATACCTTGTGACAAATGATGTTTCAGTATAGAATAAATGAGTATACACAATTTATCTAGAAATGAAAGGAGAAATAAAAATGTCTAATATTACTGAACAACTATCCATTAACACGATACGTACACTATCAATTGATGCAATTGAAAATGCAAATTCAGGTCATCCTGGCCTGCCAATGGGTGCTGCTCCGATGGCATATACATTGTGGACTGATTTTATGAATCACAATCCAAAAAGCTCAAAATGGTTTAATAGAGACCGCTTTGTACTTTCAGCAGGTCATGGTTCCATGCTTTTGTATAGTTTATTACATTTATCTGGATATGACGTTACAATGGATGATTTAAAGAACTTCCGTCAATGGGGATCAAAAACACCTGGGCATCCAGAAGTTAATCATACAGATGGAGTAGAAGCAACCACCGGTCCTCTTGGTCAGGGTATTGCGATGTCTGTAGGAATGGCTATGGCTGAAGCTCATCTTGGTGCAAAGTTCAATAAAGATGATATATCAATTGTTGACCATTACACCTATGCCCTGGTTAGTGATGGTGATCTGATGGAGGGTATTTCACATGAAGCGGCTTCCTTGGCAGGCCATCTTGGTTTAGGAAAATTAATTGCATTATATGACTCAAATGATATTTCACTCGATGGTGAACTAAACCGTTCCTTCTCTGATAACTCTGAACAACGTTTTAAAGCTTACGGATGGCAGGTTCTTCGTGTGGAGGACGGAAACGATGTAAATGAGTTAAGAAATGCAATTAAAGCAGCACAGGAAAATAAAGAACAGCCAACTTTAATTGAAGTGAAAACTGTAATCGGATATGGCTCACCAAATAAATCCGCTTCAGCTGCCTCTCATGGTGCTCCTTTAGGTGGAGATGAAGTCAAATTAACGAAAGAATATTATAAATGGACACATGATGATTTCCATGTGCCTGAAGAAGTATATGCTGATTTCAACGAGAAAATTGCTGGAAATGGTGCAGATGCCGAAGATAACTGGAATCATTTATTAGAATCTTATAAAGAAAAATACCCTGAGCTTGCAAATGAACTAACTCTAGCTATGAAGGGTGAGCTTCCGGTAGATTGGGAAAAAGAATTGCCAGTATTCGAACCGGAAAAAGACACACTTGCAACAAGAGCATCTTCTGGTAAAGTTCTCAATGCAATTGCAAAAACTGTACCGAATTTCTTTGGTGGAAGTGCTGACTTAGCGGGATCAAATAAAACAACAATTAATGATGAAGTAGATTTTTCCCGTAAAAACTATGCAGGCAGAAACATCTGGTTCGGTGTACGTGAACATGCAATGGCTGCTGCCTTGAATGGTATGGCATTACATGGTGGATTAAAAGTTTATGCAGGCACATTCTTTGTGTTTAGTGATTACTTAAGACCGGCAGTTCGTCTGGCATCCATCATGAATACTCCTGTTACTTATGTGTTTACACATGATTCCATTGCTGTAGGTGAGGATGGACCAACACATGAGCCCGTTGAACATCTGGCAGCATTACGAGCAATACCAGGGTTATCACTTATTCGTCCGGCAGACGGAAATGAAACACAGGCTGCCTGGAGATTAGCATTGGAATCAGTAGATACACCAACTGCATTAGTGCTCACAAGACAAAATCTTCCTACATTGGAAGGTACAAAAGAAAATGCATACGAAGGTGTCAAAAAAGGTGCATATGTCGTTAGTAAATCAGAAAAAAGAACACCAGATGCATTGTTGCTCGCAACTGGATCGGAAGTTCAATTGGCAGTAGCTTCACAACAGGCATTAAAAGAAAAAGGAATTGATGTTAGTGTTGTGAGTATGCCATCATGGGATCGTTTTAATGCACAGGATGAAGCATATAAAAATGAAGTAATACCACCAGCAGTGAAAAGCCGTCTTGCGATAGAAATGGCTTCCCCATTCGGATGGGAACGTTTCGTTGGCGATAATGGTAAAATATTAGGTATCGATACATTCGGTGCATCTGCCAAAGGTGAAAAAGTTATTGAAGAATACGGATTTACTGTAGATAATGTTGTTCAGCATGTAGAGTCATTGGTAAAATAAAAATTTAATACTATTTGGATGGTTCCACTTTAAGGAGCCATCCTTTTCTATGCTTTCGACAAAACTAGTGCTTTTTTGCAATATAATCTGACACTTTTTTGAAATAGTTTACGTATAATAGAATATAAAAAGGAGAGATTCCTAATGTATACGTATTCTGTGTTTTGGATAAATGAAGGAATTGCAAAGCATTATTTTCATAAAAGTGATATTTTATATCGATTTTTAAGAGATTATCAATATAATCTTGATAGAATAGATCTTATAGCACAATTTGAGTATATTACAAAGAATTTCTCTAACAATGCTTTGGTTTCACATATTAAAAAACATTATCGGGAAAAAGAATTAATTAAAATAAATGGTACACAGATTGAAATATATAAAGATATGACATCTATTTCTTTACATATTAATGAAAAACATTTAGAATTTCGGTGTAAAACAATCCAAGATGCAGAAGAGTTTCTATTTCCGGCACTGAGGAAATTCCAACCAGTATTATTTATTACGGGAAAAGATATTGATAATTATGGTTGGATTTCTCCTGTGATAAATTCCAGTAAATTTCAAGAAAGACAAGTATTGTATTCTCATCTTTAATTTATTATACTTTACAAGAGACAACACGAAGGAGGAAAGCTTTAAATGGACGTAATTTGGGTAGTATTAATTGCTATAGCAGCGTTAATCGCTGGTGTTGCTCTTGGATTTTTCATTGCCAGAAAATATATGATGAGCTATTTAAAAAAGAATCCACCTATTAATGAGCAAATGCTTCGTACGTTAATGATGCAAATGGGACAAAAACCATCACAGAAGAAAATTAATCAAATGATGCGTGCAATGAATAATCAGCAAGATAAGTAATATAAATATAGAAAATATATTCGGATCAAGATGCCATTGCACTATCCCCCTTGCTATGTATAAGTAAGGGGGATTTGTATACATCCTGGATTCCCGGAATTTATAACGAGGTAGTCTACAATTGCCGATATAACAATATTCTTACCTCGTTATACAAAAATATATGTAACGAGTATTTATATGTATAAATCCCTATATAATTACATTCCTCGTTATAAAATAGTGTTTTTTTTCGGGAATCCAGGATACATATGTGTATGATTATTTACCATAGAAAAGTTTCCGATAATTGTCATATTCATTTACTTCTTTTGAGGATGCCTTCTGTTAAACTAATATTAGCGATGTAAATAGGAGGATTACTATGTCTGAAATTAATATTTTTCTTGCATTTGGTGCAGGCTTTTTATCATTTATATCACCATGTGTGTTACCACTCTATCCAGCATTTCTATCCTATATTACAGGAATGAGTGTTAGTGAAATAAAAGAAGAAAATAAAAAAATGAATAAAAAAGCTTTATTACATACTATTTTCTTCCTGATTGGTTTTTCAAGTGTTTTTATAATGATGGGCTTTATGACATCATTTATTGCTGAGTTTTTATTAACAAATCAAGATATAATAAGACAGGTTGGTGCGATCTTAATTATATTTTTTGGACTTGTTATCGTAGAAATATTTAACTTTAAGTTTTTAATGAAAGATAAAAAGATTACATTCAAAAATCGCCCAGCAGGTTTTGCTGGTTCTTTCCTAATTGGTTTAGCATTTTCTTTGGGCTGGACACCGTGTACCGGGCCGATTCTGGCTATTGTTCTGTCATTGGCTGCAACAGATCCGAATATGGGAATGGTTATGATGATTAGTTATATACTTGGTTTCTCTGTTCCATTCCTGTTATTAGCATTCTTTATAGGTAGATTTACATGGATTAAGAAACATAGTCAAAAATTAGTGAAAATTGGCGGGTATATTATGATTTTTATGGGTATTGCCTTATTCTTTGACTGGATGACAGACTTAACATCATTTTTGGCAGGTTGGTTTGGATTTTATGGGTTTTAATGGATTTTCAAACGATCATAAACTATAATTAATAATTAGATATGTTATAAAGGAGGAGAGAGCATTTAATGTACAAACCAAATGATCTTATATTAAGAACAACTACATCATTAATTGCCTTTATCCTGTTGGGATTTGCAGTTTATTTATTACTAGCTGGACACAACTCTCCAGGAGGCGGATTTGTAGGTGGATTGATGACATCCGGCGCTGTGTTATTAATGTATATGTCTTACGGGATAGAAGCCGTAAAAAAAATGTTGCCGATTAATTTTGTTACATTAATTCCGATCGGCTTAGCACTGGCTGTAGTGACAGGCTTAGGATCATTTTTATTTGATGTACCATTTTTGTCACAAACTTTCGGTTACTTTACTGTACCAATTTTTGGTGAAATAGAGCTAGCAACTGCAATGCTATTTGATTTGGGTGTTTATTTTACGGTAGTGGGAGTAATGATTACGATAATTTTGACCATCGCAAATGATCAATAATGATTAGGGGGAAGCATTGGAATGGCAAAAATACTTATCGTCGATGATGCAAAGTTTATGCGGGCAACATTATCAACAATTCTGAAAAAAGATCGTCATGAAGTTATTGGAGAAGCAGAAAATGGAATAGAAGCAATAGAGCGATATAAAGAACTTATGCCGGAATTAATCACAATGGATATTACCATGCCTGTGATGAATGGGATCGATGCTATTAAGGGAATTATGGATTTGAATCATAATGCTAAAATTATTGTATGTTCAGCTATGGGGCAACAAAAAGTAGTTGTTGAAGCAATTGAATCAGGAGCTAAAGACTTCATCGTTAAACCTTTTGATGAAAACCGCGTGTTTGAAACGGTCGATAGAGTATTAAATGAATTTGATAAAACCGTTACAACCTGATCAACAAGGAAGAGTGATTTATCATGTTTTGGGTAATAGCTAGTACGGTTGTTGCTGCTTTTATGGCTGTAACGATGATATTTGTACGACTTAAAGCCTCTAAAAAGCCAGCATCTGTAAAGAAGATTATTTTACCACCATTGTTTATGAGTACAGGCGCATTGATGTTTATATTCCCGGAGTTCCAAATTAAATGGATACAGGTTCTTGAAGCGGTAAGTGTTGGTATTATTTGTTCTATATTTTTAATAAAAACATCAAAATTTGAAATTCGTAACCAGCACATTTATTTGATTCCATCAAAATCCTTTATTTTTATACTGTTTGGACTTTTGTTCTTCCGGATTATTGTTAAATTAGCGATTGGAAGCAGTATTTCGCTAGGAGAGACGAGTGGAATGTTTTTCATTCTTGCATTTGGAATGATAGCAACCTGGAGATTATCCATGCTCTATCAGTTTTTACAGCTTGATAAAAAACGCAAATATTTACGTACATAAACAAAAGCGCTTAAAGATTTATAGTCTTAAGTGCTTTTTCTAATTTGTATTTTTGTAGTTATCCTGCCAGTTATCAGCATAATTAGTTTGTGATTGATTAAAGAATGGTTCATATGGGGTAACATCGATATTTTTTTGTGCTAATTTTTTTCTGAGGAATTTATGATCCCGTTTTGGTGTAGCAATAATATACCCTTCAATCAGAATTTCCTGTGTTATCATTTCTTGATTTTTTTTCAAGGCTACTTCGCCAATCTTACTCGCAATTTTATGCCTTGCAACATCTCTGAATAACTCTGGAACAGGAGAAACTAATTCTTCCAATAGAAGCTTTTCATTTTCATTCCACATATGTTTTGTTTGTTCCATGTAATATTCTTCCCAATCCATTACAGACTTTCCATCTTCTTTAGGCATTCTCTTGAGAAATTTCCGGAACATGAAGAACCCACCGATGCCCATTAAACCCAGAAGTAAAAATCCCCACAAAATAATTAAATAATCTACAAATAGTGACATATTTTTCACCTAATCTTTCCTGTGAATTACAGTTAATTTGCAAAACACACTATGTTAAATTAAAAAATTAATTTATTTTTAGTAGTAATTATAGTAATATTACTAATAATTAGCAAAACGGATGAAATCAGTATACAAACTGAATATTTTCCTTAAATTATATTATAATCCGTAAAAGTTTTATAAACAAGTGT
Source organism: Oceanobacillus sp. NCCP-135 (assembly GCF_059698015.1). Lineage (NCBI taxonomy): Bacteria > Bacillati > Bacillota > Bacilli > Caryophanales > Bacillaceae > Oceanobacillus > Oceanobacillus sp. NCCP-135. The sequence continues at coordinate 11,937 of NZ_BAAKSZ010000002.1, forward strand.
CATAAATTATTGGTATAGTTCATATGATTGAAAGAGAAGAAGAGAATTGATGTATTTTGTAGAAAGAGGGGGAATTATGGTGGATTTTAAAAAAAATAAATCAAATGATAATGATAATGAACATACTTTACAGATTACCAATTCGAATCTAACTCAGAATTGTTTCTCTGGATTATCAACACTACCCAAGTATATATTAAACTGGATTGAAAAAAATAATAATGACATTATTACTGTATGGGATCGAGAGGGGAAAATTGTTTATATATCTCAATCAATTGAGCGCTTGTTTGGCTACAAAGTAAGTGAACTGGAAGGTACACAATGGTACGAAAAAATATCGACAGAGGACTTAAGTTACATAAAGAGTAATTTTGATAAAGACAAGTGTAATAACCAAACCTTTTCGATTACTATTCTGGATAATCAGGGAAAATTCATTTGGACGGAATGTACTGTAACGATGTTTAAAGAAACGGAAAATAATCAGCAATACTTTGCTTCGATTCTAAAAGATATAACTGACAAAAAAGAAACAGAGGAGATGATGATCCGCTCCGAAAAAATGTCTGTAGCTGGACAACTGGCCGCAGGGATAGCTCATGAAATACGAAATCCTTTAACATCCTTAAAAGGTTTTTTGCAATTATTACAGGCTGGAGTCAATCGGAAAGAGGAATATTATAAAATAATGATAGAAGAAATAGAAAAAATCGAAACAATAACCTCTGAACTTCTATTTATATCAAAACCGTTGACTGATAGTAAAAAGCTAGAGTCTGTATCTACTATGTTTGATGATGTCGTTTACCTCTTAGATTCACAAGCAAAATTAAAAAATATTACGATTCTAAAAAATGAATCGAAACAGGGATTTATCTATTGTAATCGTTCGCAGCTGAAACAAGTGCTAATTAATCTGGTTAAAAATGCATTAGAGGCGATGGAGAATCCAGGAACGGTAACATTAGAGTATCACCATTTTAATTCTCACGTTGAAATAAAGGTTATAGATGAAGGCCCTGGTATTCCTGAAGAGATTATACATAAATTAGGTGAGCCTTTTTTTACTACCAAACAAAGTGGCACTGGATTAGGTATTATGATAACAAAACAAATACTTGAAAGACATAATGCGTCTTTGGAAATAGTAAACAATGACGGTAAAGGGAGTACGTTCCGAATTATTTTTCCAAACCCGGAAAACTAATTTTATATTACCTTTTATATTAATTATTTAAGTATAATTAACTATATCGATAAATATGTAATTAGATAAGTTTTACTTATCTAATTACATAAGTTTTTAATATATATGGAGGATGATGAATCATTTGTCTTCTCTATCAAATTCATATAAGATAATTAATAAAGAGATATTTTTATACTTTCATAGAGTATAAGATCTTTGTATTTAAAATAATAATTTATGTGTAGTCGTATATTTAACCAAAAATGGGTGATACGATTAGAAAATCTGGTATTCGTCAAGATTTTTGGCAATACCTAAGTTTCACATGCAGAAAGAAATATGGAAACATTGCTTTCTGCAAAAAAAGTATGATTGAAAGGGGTAGTTTTGGATGGGAAACAATAATGCGTTTAATACTAAAAAGCAATTTGAGTTAAATGGGAAAACGTATAATTATTACCACTTAAAAGCATTAGAAGATGTTGGATTAGGTAAAGTTTCGCGTTTGCCATTTTCTATTCGTGTTCTTCTGGAATCACTTGTTCGTCAACATGACGGACATCAAATAAAAGACGAACATGTAAAAGCGCTTGCGAAGTGGGGATCAAAAGAAGGACAGGGAGTTGACGTTCCTTTCAAACCTTCACGTGTAATATTACAGGATTTTACTGGGGTTCCTGCAGTGGTTGATCTTGCATCACTCCGTAAAGCAATGGTTGATATGGGGGGAGAGCCTAATAAAATCAATCCAGAGGTACCGGTTGATCTAGTAATTGACCACTCTGTACAGGTAGATCAGTATGGAACACCAAATGCGTTACAAGCCAATATGGATTTGGAATTTGAAAGAAACGCAGAGCGCTATGAATTTTTGAACTGGGCACAAAAGGCATTTAATAACTATCGTGCTGTACCACCGGCAACTGGTATTGTACACCAGGTAAACCTTGAGTATATTGCAAATGTCGTTCATGGTTTGGAAAGTGAAAACGGTGAATATGATGCATTCCCTGATACACTTGTGGGAACGGACTCCCATACAACGATGATCAATGGCCTAGGTGTTCTTGGTTGGGGTGTTGGTGGTATTGAAGCAGAAGCAAGTATGCTTGGTCAGCCATCTTACTTCCCGGCACCAGAAGTTATTGGGGTTAAGTTTACTGGAAGCTTTCCAAATGGAACAACAGCAACTGACTTAGCCTTAAAAGTTACACAAGTATTGCGTGAAAAGAATGTTGTTGGTAAATTTGTGGAATATTTCGGTCCAGCGTTAAAAGATATGCCGCTTGCAGATCGTGCTACTATTTCCAACATGGCTCCTGAATATGGTGCAACATGTGGATTCTTCCCGGTAGATGAAGAATCGCTAAATTACCTTCGTTTAACAGGCCGAAATGAAGAACAGATCAGTTTAGTGGAAAAATATTGTAAATCAAATGATCTTTGGTATGCTTCTGATCAAGCAGATCCTGAGTATACAGAACTGGTTGAAATTGATCTTAATGAACTAGAACCAAATCTATCAGGGCCTAAACGTCCACAGGATTTGATTGCTTTATCTGATATGCAAAAAGAATTTAATAAAGCAATTACTGCACCTGCCGGAAATCAAGGATTTGGTATGGAAAAATCAGAATTTGATAAACAAGTAACGATTGAGCATCCAAACGGAAACACTTCTGTGATGAAAACTGGTGGACTTGCAATTGCTGCAATTACATCATGTACAAATACATCTAATCCGTATGTTATGCTGGGTGCAGGATTAGTGGCAAAAAAGGCAATTGAAAAAGGATTGAAGGTACCAGAGTATGTCAAAACATCATTAGCTCCTGGTTCTAAGGTTGTTACTCGCTATTTGGAAGATGCGGGATTACAGTCTTATCTGGATCAATTAGGATTTAATCTTGTTGGATATGGGTGTACGACATGCATCGGTAACTCTGGTCCACTGCGTCCGGAAATTGAAGAAGCAATTGTTGAAAGTGATCTGACTGTTTCTTCGGTACTATCTGGTAACCGTAACTTTGAAGGTCGTATCCATCCATTAGTGAAAGCTAACTATTTAGCATCACCACCACTAGTGGTGGCATATGCACTGGCAGGTACTGTTGATATTGACCTGACTAAAGATGCCCTCGGTACAGATAAAGATGGAAGGCCTGTTTATATGAATGATATATGGCCAACAATGGATGATATTAAAAAAGAGGTAAATCGTGTTGTAACACCGGAAATCTTCCGTAAAGAATATGAAAATGTCTTTGATTCCAATGAGAGATGGAATGAAATAGACACAACAGATGAACCTTTATTTGAATGGGATAGTGAATCAACGTACATTCAAAATCCGCCATTTTTTGAAGGATTAGCAAAAGAAGCTGGTACAGTAAAAGCCTTAAACAACCTTCGTGCCATTGGATTGTTTGGCGATTCTGTAACAACTGACCACATTTCACCAGCAGGTGCAATTGCAAAAGATATGCCTGCAGGAAAGCATTTGCAGGAAAAAGGAGTTTCACCGAGAAACTTTAACTCCTATGGTTCACGTCGTGGTAACCATGAAATAATGATGCGTGGAACATTTGCAAACATTCGTATTCGTAACCTACTAGCTCCGGGAACTGAAGGTGGCTATACAACATACTGGCCTACTGAAGAAGTAATGCCGATTTATGATGCAGCTATGAAATACCAGCAGGATGATATTGGATTGATCGTAATTGGTGGTAAGGATTACGGTATGGGATCATCACGTGACTGGGCTGCTAAAGGTACGAACCTCTTAGGTATTAAAACGGTAATCGCTGAAAGCTATGAACGAATTCACCGTTCTAATCTTGTAATGATGGGTGTTCTTCCATTAGAGTTTGAAAAAGGACAAAGTGCTGAAAAACTAGGGTTAACTGGAAAAGAAACATTTAATGTCGAAGTTGATGAAAAAGTTAAACCCCATGATTTAGTAAAAGTTACTGCAATTGACGAAGCGGGTAAAATAACTGAATTTAATGCAGTTGCACGTTTTGACAGTGATGTAGAAATTGATTATTATCGTCATGGTGGCATTTTGCAAATGGTATTGCGTAATAAATTGAAAGCTTAAAAAAAAGCTCTTACACATAAAGTGTAAGAGCTTTTTTTAACGGGAAAAAGAAGCGTGTTCCATTCATTCAACTGCAATTTCCTGTGCTTGACCCTGACCATCCAAGAACGCATTATTAATGACTTTTTTCCGAACTATGACTTGATTGTCTTTACAAATCCATGAATACCACATACCATTTATAATAGAATAGTATTAAATGTTTTTAAGTTCATTTGAATTCTAAGGAGAATCAACATGTATAAACAAATACTTGGAACAATTTTATTATTAGGATTAGCTGGAATAGTATTATTTAATTATGTACAACAGAATAAAGACAACTCCGAGGTAGAGGAATCAAATGTGTATAATGTGAATGGAGACGTTAACACAGAAGGCGGATCAATAGCACCAATTGAAAGTGCCGGTTTAGAACCTGGTCAAGTTGCTCCTAATTTTGAACTGGAGACCTTGGATGGGAAGACGTTAAACTTGTCTGATTATAAAGGAAAAAAAGTAATTTTGAACTTTTGGGCAACATGGTGTCCTCCATGTCGCAAAGAAATGCCAGAGATGCAGGATTTTCATGAAGAACATGGTGACGAGGTCGAAATTCTAGCAGTAAACTATGCAGAAAGCAACGTAAAAAAAGTGCAGGATTATATAGATGAATTTAATTATACCTATACAATACCTCTTGATAAAGATGCAGTGGTAGGTGATAAATATAGGGTGTTTCAATTACCGACAACCTATTTTATTGGAACTGATGGAAAGATACAGCAGCCGCGAAAAGTTGGTCCGATGACTTATGATTTTATGGAGGAAATGGCAAATATATTAGAGTAAATGTTATAAATTTTTGCAGAAGCGGCAATACTTCTTATTAAAAGGAGTGAACCGCCATTTCTTTAAAGAAAAAATTAACATTTGAGGAACTTGTACAGGAAAATCGGCAACAAATATTGAAGGATCATCTATTATTAGAAAAGATTGAACAAAATTTAGAGTCGAGAATGCATCAAACAGTAAGAAAAATAGATGAAAAGAAAATTAATTAAAGAATCTTTTCCTTCGCTTTAAACAGCAAGGGAGGGATTTTTTATTTTTTTTAAGCATAAAAAATGGTAGACACGATCATTTGGATTGGTCTTGTTCAGCTTTTTGCACCTTGCATTTTTTGTTCAAGGAAGTAATTCCCAGTATAGCAATGTCCCTATACTGAAAAAATAGAAATAGCTCTATTTGAAAGGAGAATTAAAATGCCAGAATATAGTAGCAAACCTAAACCTGATGATCGAAGTGACAATGTGGAAAAGCTTCAAAGTATGGTTCAGGACACGATCCAAAATATTGAAAAAGCACATGATACAATGGAATTTTCATCGGGTGAAGAGAAAGAGCAGATTATAGCAAAAAACAAGCGACGTGAAGAGGCAATTAAGGGGATGAGGGAAGAAATTAAAGATGAATATAATAATCAAAAGGATATGAATTAGGGAAAAAGAACCTCGAATAAATTTAAATTTATTTGAGGTTCTTTTTAAGTATTGCTATATAAAAATAAGCAGCATAGCATTCGTATAATTTAAAGTATGATACGATAGAAAATAGAAAGGGTATGAGAAAGGAGAAAGGTATGATTATTGTCCGCTCAGAAATAGAGGTTAGGTACCAGGAAACAGATCAAATGGGAGTCGTGTATCACGGAAATTATTTAGTATGGTTTGAAATTGGCAGGACTAAATATATCGAAAATTTAGGGTTTAAATATGCGGATATGGAAAAAAACAATATAGTTTCACCTGTAACAGAGGCACAAGTTTCATTTAAAAAACCTATTAGGTATGGTGAACAAGCAATTGTGGAAACATGGCTGGCTGAATATAATGGTGTTCGAACTGTTTACGGTTATAAGATATTAGATGCTAATGGCAATGTTGCTGTGAGTGGGACAACTCAACATGTAGTTGTTAAGAAGGATACATTTCAGCCTTTATCGCTACGAAAAGCATTTCCAGAATGGCATGAGGCTTATACAAAACAGTTAAAAGGGGAATAGCCATGGCTTTTGGTATCAAAAGGGATGAATTGAAACAGTGGAAAAAAGATGTCGAGAGTGGTAATATCGCCTTTTTAACACACTTCTGGTTGGATGAAAGATTTCCTGGTTGTAATTCGGTTACAAAAGTTGGGTGCAATAATTTAGAAACGCTAAGGATATGGGGAAGAACGTATGGACTTCAAGAAAATTGGATTCATAGAGATGAAAAGCATCCACACTTTGATTTGTTTGGAGAACAACAAAAAGAAATATTAATAAAAGAAAAGCAGTGGAATCAGATAAAAAGATTTAATTTGTAAAAAAAAGGCATTGTTCAAACGCCTTTTTTATCGTCTAGGAAATTATAAAATTTGTGGGCTGTGGATACGAATTATGTTCTAATCATGTCCAGCTCCAGCGCAAATCACCGATTGTCCTTTTAGGAAATCTCTTTAATCTAACTCAACTTCGATTCGCATATGCTTATCGTGTTTTCTTTATCTCATACGACCGCTAGTATAGGACATATGGTGATAAACTGTGCCCCACATTACTGTTCAATTAATGCTGGTTCAGTACCTTGCAAGATAGATATTACTGTTCAATGATTAGGATATTTCTTTTTCTCAGGTACCAAATCGACCCCTCCTGGATGAAATGGGTGGCATTTACTAATTCGTTTAATTGTTAAGTATGCTCCTTTCATTGCTCCAAAACGTTTAAATGCTTCCAAACCGTATTCAGAGCATGTAGGATGAAACCGACACGAAGGTGGTTTAAAAGGACTAATAGCAATACGATAAAATTTTATTAGTCCAATAAAAATATATTTCATCAAATAAAACCTTCCTACACATTTTTAAAGCTTCTTATCATAGGTTACAGAAGCAATTGCATCATGCAAATGAATGGATTCTTCATTTCTGCAGCTTACTTTAAATTTGGTTACAAAGGGCATTTCATATAAATCTGCTGCTACAAGTCGAACAATATCTTCAACAAAACGAGGGTTTTCATAAGCTTCTTCAGTAACATATTTCTCATCAGGACGTTTTAAAACTGGATGAAGTCTGGCGCTAGCATTACTTTCTGCTGCTTCTAAAAGAGCTTCTTTCCAATCGATGTTCAGATCATTAAAATCATCTGTAAAGGTAACTTCCATACTTACTTCTCCACGTTGATTATGGGCACTATATTCACTGATCTCTTTAGAGCATGGACATAAGGTTGTAATAAGAGCGGAAAGTCCTGTATTAATCCGAAATCCCTGTTCTTGTTGATAGTTTACAGTAATACTGATATCAGCATGATTCATTCCTGATAATCCTGATTGAGGTCCTTTTCTTTCAAAAAACCATGGGAATATGACGCTGATGGCTGCATCCGTTTGTTCCAGTCGCTCAGCTAATTCCTTTGTGAACTTTTTGAGTGTAGCAAAATCAACGATGAACCCTTGCTTATGATAAATATTTAATTGTTCGGTGAAGCGGCTCATATTTGTCCCTTTACTATTATTATCTAAGCTTGAAGAAAACTGAAATGTACCAATACTTGTTTGAGTAGTTGGATTTAAATTACTATATACAGTTATTGGGTGTTTAACATTTGCGATTCCTACTGTATCAATATCAAAAAGAAAATCCTTTTTTATATTCTGCAAATCTGCCATCTGTCCTTTGTCGACAGGTTTTGTTTTTTCGATTGGCTTTACTGAGCCAAATAATTGATGGCGTTGCTCTTTATTTGGTAATTGTTTTAATGGGAATGTTTTTGTTGTTTGATCCATTACATGGTCCCCTTTCTATTATGACTATTGGAAAATTTAGCTTATCGTTACAAAGCTTTTTTGAAAGCATATTTTCCTTTCTTAGAAACCTTATCCTCTGGTGTGCAAACATTAATTTCGATGGCCATCGTTCAGTCGAAAAATTCGTTTCGTTTGAAGTCTGAATTTGCTTCGGAGTATAGCATATGCACTTATATTGTTTACTAAAAAATGACACATCAGTATAATTAAGTATACTTAAGAGCTAAATTTTATTCAATATATTGGATTTTAACAGACTACATCCATTTTATTTTCGGCTCAGTTTTATTTTTAATACGTTTAATATTATCCTTGTGTCGGTAAAAAACAAATGCTGCAAGTAATGCTGTTACAATTATCAGTCCTACGTCTTTTAGGAATACCGAGGTTATTACTGCAACAATACCTGTGATCATGGAAGAAAGTGATACATACTTCGTGAGATAAACTGTTACAATAAATGAAGTAAAAATAATGATAAACAATAATGGACTGATTCCTAAAAGAATCCCACCTGATGTTGCAACTGCTTTTCCACCTTTAAATCTGGCAAAAATCGGGTAAGTATGCCCAATTACTGCGAATATCCCAATTGCTAATCGATAGACATCTGCATCGAATAATAAAGGTATTAATGTTGCGATGGTTCCTTTTAAAATATCAGAAAGCATAACAATAAAAGCTGCTTTTTTACCAAGTACACGAAACGTATTTGTTGCACCAAGATTACCACTTCCATGTTGGCGTATATCTATTTTATATCCAACCTTGCCAACGATAAGGGCAGATGGTATAGATCCCAGTAAATATGCAATAATAGCAAAAATAACATATTCCATAATTTTCCTACTTTCATTATTTAAGTGAGTGCTATATTGTTTATTTTAGCATGAAGTCAGGTATGAAAGAACCTTAAATCCATTCTTATAGTAAAAACATGAATAAATATAGCCTTGGTCATGTTTTCTTTTTACTTGAAAAGGGGAAAAGCATATGTATATAGTTTAAAATGATACTACCCATAATAATCGGGAATTTGAGATAAGGGAAGAGGTAAATGATAGTTTTTGAAAATGTACAAAAGGTTTATCCTGATGGAACCGAGGCGATAAAGGATTTTTCCTTAACCGTAAATAATGGAGAAATAGTCACACTGATTGGTCCAAGCGGCTGTGGGAAAACAACAATAATGAAAATGGTTAATCGATTGATTGCACCGACTTCTGGAGTTATATATATAAATGATAAAGATATAAATAATTATAATATACATGAGTTAAGATGGAATATAGGCTATGTTTTACAGGAGATAGCGTTATTTCCACATATGACAATTGAAGAGAATATTTCAGTGGTACCTGAGATGAAAAAATGGAAACGGAAAGAAATACAAAAACGGACCAAAGAACTAATGGAAATGGTGGACCTAGACCCATCGACATATCAACGAAAAATGCCCAGGGAGTTATCAGGTGGACAGCAACAACGAATTGGTGTAATTCGAGCATTGGCTGCTGATCCTGATATAATATTGATGGATGAACCTTTTAGTGCACTGGATCCGATTACCAGAGAGCAATTACAATTGGATATCCGCAATTTACAGAAAGAGATTAAGAAGACAATTTTGTTTGTAACACATGACATAGACGAGGCAATGGCTTTGGGTGATAAGGTTTGTTTAATGAATGAAGGAGAAATCGTTCAATTTGATACACCACAACAGCTCATATTACATCCGAAAACACAGTTTGTGCAAGATTTTATTGGGGAAAGAAAGTCTCCTTGGCAAACTGCTGTAGATGTTATTAGTGATCCATCACAGATTTATGTAATTTCAAATGATTCCTTTGATAATGACACGTATTCAAAAACAGGAATATATGTAATAAGAGATGAAAATAATATGTATACTGGAGCAGTCTGTAATGGTAACTCGATTGATATTACTACACTTCCGAATGACATGCCATTATATAAAGCAACCGATATTATTGAATCAACAACCGATCAGGATTTGTTTCCGGTACTAAAAGAAGGGAAATTGGTCGGGATTTTAAGTAATAAAGAAATTGTTGCTTTTTTAAAAAGTAAAACGAAGATGAAAAACGGGGTGATTCAATCATGAGTGAATTTATATCCGTTTTTCAAAACCGTCAGGATATACTACTGGAAACAATTTGGGAACATCTGCAAATTTCTTTGATTTCTTTAATGATTGCCATCATTATTGCTGTTCCGCTAGGATTAGTTCTTACAAGGTATCCCCGTGTGGCTGAGCCTATCATTGGCGTGTCGGCTATCATGCAGACAATACCGAGTCTTGCCGTGTTAGCCTTCTTAATTCCATTGTTTGGAATTGGTACAACACCTGCCATTATTGCTCTAACAGCATATGGTCTTCTGCCAATACTTAGAAATTCCTATACCGGTATTAATGAGGTGAATCCGGCATTAAAAGAAGCGGCAACAGGTATGGGGATGAATTCGTTTAAACGGTTAACAAAAGTAGAATTGCCAATTGCTACGCCTGTTATTATGGCAGGGATTCGAACATCGATGGTATTAATTGTTGGTACAACGACAATAGCGGCCTTGATTGGTGCAGGTGGATTAGGAGAATTAATCCTTTTAGGAATTGATCGTGGTGCTGATGTTAATTTAATTCTGCTTGGAGCAATTCCAGCCGCCCTGTTAGCGATAACATTGGATATCATATTAAGAGGCTTTGAACGACTTTCTAAAAAAGTAGGGTTTAAATCGTTTATGGCTATGATCATCATTACTGTGCTTGTAGTTGCATCCCCTTTTATCCTGAATACTTCAAAAAAGGCAGATCTGATTATTGGTGGAAAACTGGGTTCCGAGCCGGCAATATTAATTAATATGTACAAGCTATTAATTGAGGAGCATACGGATTTAGAGGTAGAATTGAAATCCGGTTTGGGCAAAACACCCATGGTATTTTCAGCTCTAGAGGAGAGAAGCATAGACATATTTCCTGAATTTACCGGTACGGCTATTGTGACCCATCTGGAGCAGGAAGCTGAAAGTAATAATGCGCAAGAGGTATATGAACAAGCAAGAGAAGGAATGAATGAAAAATATGATATGGCTTTACTTAAGCCAATGGAATTTAATAATACCTATACAGTTGCCACAAGTCGGGAATTAGCAGATCAATATAACCTGCAGGAGATTGGTGATTTAAAACAGATAGAAGATGAAATCACAGCAGGCTTTACACTGGAGTTTAAAGACAGATATGATGGTTATGTAGGAATGCAAGAAGTTTATAACCTTGACTTAGCTAATATTAGCACAATGGAGCCTGGTATAAGACAAGGGGCGTTGTCAAACGGAGATGTAGATATCATTGATGCTTATGCTACGGACAGTTATATGATAGAATTAGAGTTAGTCACATTAGAAGACCCAGAAAATCTGTTTCCGCCCTATCAGGGAGCACCTCTATTAAGAAATGAAACATTGGAGAATTATCCTGAACTGGAAGATATTTTAAATCAACTTGCTGGGAAAATAACAGATGATGAGATGCGCAGGATGAATTATGAAGTCGACTATGAAGACGAATCGCCATATAATGTTGCAAGAGAATATTTGATTAATGAAGGATTGCTTGAAAATTAAAGGAGGTTATACTGATGGCATGGGAAAATCCCTCAAATGAAAGACTGAAAGAAGTACTAGAAAAATCAAAAACAATCGCTGTTGTCGGGCTTTCGGATAATCCTGAAAGAACATCCTTTCAAATCTCGAAGATCATGCAAAATATAGGATATAAGATTATTCCAGTTAATCCAACTATTGATGAAGTGCTTGGGGAAAAAGCGTATTCAAAATTAACAGATATCCCGGAAAAAGTGGATATCATCAATGTTTTTAGACGGCCGCAATACTTACCGGAGATCGCCAAGGAAGCAGCACTTACAGATTGCCGAATATTCTGGGCACAGCAGGGTATTGTTAATCAAGAAGCCTATGACTATTTGAAAGAACGTGACTTCACAGTTATTATGGATCTATGTATCAAAGTAGTGCACTCCGTTTTAGTAAAATAACTTTTGAAAAAGGGTGACAATGTGTTGTCATCCTTTTCTTTGTCCGATTATATAAGGTACAGAGAGGAACTAAAAAGAAAAGTCGGATAAGATTTACGACTTGTCATTTGCTGACTTTTAAAAACACCTTTTTAAGCATTTGTCCAGGCTATACAATAAGAATTTATATATAGTATACTTGTTAACATGTGTTACAATAGTCTTTCCGAGCAATTTAGATTGCAGAAAACAAACATTCGTTCTATTATATTAATGAGGAGAAATTTAAAAGCTGTTATGTAAGTGAAAGGAGAAGATGTTGTTTTGGCTAATCAAACAACACAGTATACCGATGATTCCATTCAAATACTGGAGGGTCTTGATGCTGTTAGAAAAAGACCTGGTATGTATATAGGAAGCACAGATTTGCGCGGATTACATCATTTGGTGTTTGAAATTGTTGATAATGCAGTGGATGAAGCACTGGCGGGATATGGTAATGTCATTAAAGTAATCATACATAAAGATAACAGTATTTCTGTGGAAGATAGTGGGAGAGGGATACCAGCAGGAATGCATAGTTCCGGAAAGTCAACGATAGAAGTTATTTTTACTGTATTGCATGCAGGCGGTAAATTCGGACAAGGTGGGTATAAAACCAGTGGTGGCTTGCATGGAGTAGGCTCATCTGTAGTTAATGCATTGTCTGAATGGCTTGAAGTAACTACTTACCGGGATGGCCAAACTTATTTTCAAAGGTTTGAAAATGGAGGAAAGCCAAAGGGAACTCTTGAAAAGAAGGGAGTTACCAGAAAGACAGGTACGGTCATTCATTTTAAACCTGATCAGGTCATTTTTTCATCGATTGTTTATAATTTCGAAACATTGTCCGAGCGGCTGAGAGAATCTGCGTTTTTGTTAAAAGGTCTTAAGATTCAGCTAGTCGATAAGCGTATAGAGGAAAAAGAAGAATATGAATATCCGAATGGTCTGGAATCGTTTGTATCCTATTTAAATGAAGAAAAAGATGTACTTCACCCTGTTATTTCTTTTGAAGGGGAGCAGCAGGGAATTGAAGTGGATTTTGCTTTTCAATTTAATGATGGATATGCAGAAAGTATGCTTTCCTTCGTAAACCATGTTCGGACAAGAGATGGAGGAACACATGAATCAGGTGCTCGTTCAGCGATCACGAGAACATTTAATGACTATGCAAGAAGAGTCGCATTACTAAAAGAGAAAGAAAAAAACTTGGAAGGTACAGATATAAGAGAAGGCCTTACAGCCATTGTATCTGTTCGTGTTCCTGAAGATAAACTACAGTTTGAAGGGCAAACCAAAGGCAAACTAGGAACATCGGAAGCTCGTTCGGTAGTGGATGCTGTTATTTCTGAAAAACTTTCCTATTTTCTGGAAGAGAATCCTGATATTTCAGGATTATTAATCAGAAAATCGATTAAAGCAAAGGAAGCAAGGGAAGCTGCAAGAAAAGCACGAGAAGATGCAAGAACAGGAAAGAAAAAGCGTAGAAAAGATGCATTGCTGAGTGGAAAACTAACACCAGCACAATCAAAAAATCCAAAAAGAAACGAACTATATTTAGTGGAGGGAGATTCAGCAGGTGGTTCAGCCAAACAGGGCAGGGACCGGAAATTTCAAGCAGTACTTCCTTTAAGAGGCAAGGTAATTAATACAGAGAAGTCAAAACTTGAAGATGTTTTTAAAAATGAAGAAATCTCGACAATCATCCATACAATTGGAGCAGGGGTTGGGGGAGACTTCGATTTAGAAGATGTACAGTATGATAAAATAATCATAATGACAGATGCCGATACAGATGGTGCTCATATTCAAGTATTATTACTAACCTTTTTCTATCGATACATGCGTTCTTTAGTAGAAGCAGGAAAAATATTTATTGCCCTGCCTCCTTTGTTTAAAATATCTAAAGGGAAAGGAAAAAAAGAGAAAATTGTTTATGCCTGGGATGAGGAAAAAATGAAAGAAGCATTGAAAGAATTTAAAAACGGTTATACGATTCAGCGATACAAAGGGCTTGGAGAGATGAACGCTGATCAGCTTTGGGAAACAACGATGAATCCTGAAACCCGTACGTTGATCCGGGTAACAATTGAAGATCTTGCCAGAGCGGAAAGAAGGGTGACTACTTTAATGGGTGATAAAGTGGAACCAAGAAGAAAATGGATTGAAAACAATGTTAAATTTAGCATGGACGATGATGACAATATACTTGATAATAAGAACATTCATACATGATTCAAACCGCTGAATCGATTGTAGTGCTTGGAGCTATACATGATAATTAAACGAATTATATATTTTTGATAATAAGGGGGGGTTAATTTGCCACAACTAGAAGAATATTTAGACCTTCCATTAGAAGAAGTAATTGGAGACAGATTTGGAAGGTATAGTAAATACATTATTCAAGATAGAGCATTACCTGATGCGAGGGATGGTTTAAAACCTGTTCAGCGAAGAATATTATTTGCCATGTTTAGAGAAAAAAACACCCATGATAAAATTTTTCGTAAATCTGCTAAAACGGTCGGTACAGTAATTGGTAACTATCATCCACACGGGGACACCTCCGTATATGAGGCCATGGTGCGATTAAGCCAGGACTGGAAGGTACGAAATGTGTTAGTGGAAATGCATGGTAACAATGGGAGTATTGATGGGGATCCAGCTGCTGCGATGAGATATACAGAAGCAAGACTTTCTAGTATTTCCTCTGAGCTATTACGTGATATTGATAAAGAAACAGTCGATTTCATCCCTAATTTTGATGAGACTGATCTAGAACCTATCGTATTGCCTGCGAAATTCCCCAATCTATTAGTGAATGGATCAACAGGGATTTCTTCAGGATATGCAACAGATATTCCTCCACATAACTTAGCTGAAGTAATTGATGCGGTTATAATGAAAATTGATAAGCCTGCCGCCACTGTTGAGGAGTTAATGACTGTGATAAAAGCACCTGATTTTCCCACTGGCGGAATTATTCAAGGTATTGATGGAATTAAAAAAGCCTATGAAACAGGACGTGGGAAAATAATTATACGTGGTCGGACTCGGATTGAAGAGATTCGTGGAAATCGTCAACAAATTGTAATTGATGAAATCCCCTACGAAGTTAATAAAGCCACTATGGTTAAAAAAATTGATGAACTGCGTATTGACCGTAAAGTAGAAGGCATTGCTGAGGTTCGTGATGAAACGGATAGGACTGGACTTCGAGTAGTAATTGAACTTAAAAAAGAGGTAAATAGTGAAGGTGTTTTACATTATTTATATAAAAATACGGACTTGCAGGTAACCTATCATTTTAATATGGTTGCAATCCAGGACAAGACGCCTAAATTATTATCCTTACCCAAAATACTTGATGCTTATATTTCTCATCAAAAAGAAATTGTAACAAGACAAACTACTTTTGATTTAAAGAAAGCGAAAGATCGAGCGCATATTGTTGAGGGATTGATAAAAGCCATTTCTATTCTGGACGAATTAATTGTGACGATTCGTTCCGCAAAAGATAAACAGGATGCAAAGAGACAAATTATTTCAAGGTATAACTTTTCAGAAGTGCAGGCAGAAGCAATTGTTATGTTACAATTATATCGTTTAACAAATACGGATATTACTCAACTTGAAAAAGAGGCAGAGGAATTACGGAAAAGCATTATTGAGCTTGAAGCAGTTTTGACCAGTGAAAAAAAACTTTTTCAAACCATAAAAAAAGAACTTAGACAGATCAAGAAAAATTTTGCAGATAATCGAAGAACTTCGATTGAAGATAAAATTGAAGAATTAACGATTAATATTGAAGTTACTGTTGCCAGTGAGGATGTACTCGTTTCGATTACTAGAGATGGTTATATTAAGAGAACCAGTCTGCGTTCTTACAGTGCCTCCAATGGAGAAGACTTTGCAATCAAAGAGGAAGATCATTTGGTTGGATTGCTGGAAATAAATACGACTGATAAAATTCTGCTATTTACGAATAAAGGAAAGTATTTATATTTATTGGTTCATGAATTACCAGATATCAGATGGAAGGATATTGGTCAGCATATTTCAAACATCGTTTCCATCGATAAGGATGAACGGATTATACAATGTATTCCTGTTCGCCAATTTAAAGAGGGTAATTATCTGGTCTTCTTTACAAAAAATGGAATGGTTAAACGAAGTGAATTTAAGCTGTATGATGCCCAAAGATATTCCAAAGCATTGATTGCTTTAAATCTTAAAAAAGATGATGAAGTTGTTAATGTTCAGCAAACGGATGGGTATTCGGATATCTTTATCGCTTCAAATAAGGGATATGGATTATGGTATCATGAATCTGAAGTATCCATTGTTGGCCAGCGTGCGGCAGGGGTTAAGGCAATACTGTTAAAGGACAGTGAATTTGTTGTAAATGGACAGACTTTCGATGATTTATCTGAACCATCCATTGTTGTAATCACACAACGTGGTGCATGTAAACGAATGAAATTGAAGGAATTTGAAAAAACAAGTCGAGCAAAACGCGGACTCACTATGCTAAGGGAATTAAAAAATAAAGCACACCGAATTAAAGGATTTTTTGTTGTAAATGAGAATGATACATTACATTTTCAAACAATAAATGGTGAAAAACATAGTATTTTCCCATTAGAGCTTTCTGCAAGTGACCGCTATAGCAATGGTTCGTTTGTAATTGATTCGGATAATCAGGGAGAAGTAAGCGAGGCGTGGAAGGAAGCAGTTTATCATAAACCGTTTAATGATACTGAAAGTTAATTTTGAAGACAGCTTTTTATCGCAAAAAGCTGTCTTTGTTATAGAGGTTGTTCAAAAGGTTTGATAAAAATGACACGTCAGGATAGGGGATCTTTGATAAGTGCCGACACGTCCTGGGACTGCGCCAAGACTCTTCCCACCGAAAACCATGGGACTGGGCTAAAGCTCGCCCCACTGAAAACCATGGATGCGCCAAGGCTCGCTCTACTGAAATCCAATGTGTCGAACGTCTAAGTAAACCACATCCTGTTTGAACAACCATTTATATGGGAAACTGAAAACGCTTTCCGTATTCCTATAAATATGATAAAGTTAAATAAAATGATATAAAGGAGGAAGAGTATATAACGGATCTACGACAAAAAATTATCCATTCTTCTTTGCTTTTGTTTGAAAAACATGGATTTCATGGAGTTACAGTTAATCAAATCGTCGAAGATGTTGGTACATCCAAAGGAGGCTTTTATCATCATTTTACCTCTAAGGATGAATTGTTATTTCTTATTCATGATACGTTTATTACGTATGTGCTGGAAAAAGCAACAGTTGCGAATGAAACGTATGAATCACCGACAAAAAAATTGCAGGCAATTATTAAAGACTTTGTAAAAGTATTCGATTTATACAAACCCCATATTTCCGTGTTTTATCAGGAGAATATTTACTTAAAACCGAAATATGAAATCCTGATTAAAGGAAAGCGTGATCAATTTAAGCAAATTATTAAACAAGCGATCAGCGAAGGCAAAGAGTGGGGAGAGTTTCGAGACGATCTTCCGGTTGAAATAACAACAATGGCAATTTTAGGTATGGTAAACTGGACTTACAAATGGTATAAGAAATCAGGGGTTAAAACGATTGAAGAGATTGGGGATATATTTGTAGACTTAATATTGCACGCCGTTCTGCAGACAGATACAATTGTCAGTAAGTATGAGGAAATAGTAATCAAGTAATCTTTCTTTTAACAAAGTGGTTATCATATGATTTAAACAGACCAACCAGTCGGTCTTACATATAAGGAGGAATAACATGAATTTTGAATTATCTAAAGAACAGCAAATGATTCAAAAGATGGTTAAGGAATTTGCTGATGAAGTGATACAGCCGAGAGCCATCGAAATTGATACAGAAGCAAAGTTTCCAGTTGATATTTTTGAGCAAATGGGGGAGCTTGGCCTATTGGGTATTCCATTTCCTGAGGAATATGGTGGATCTGAAGGTGACACTCTTTCTTATGCATTAGCAGTTGAAGAAATCGGTCGTGTTTGTGGAAGTACCGGTTTAAGCTATGCTGCTGCAGTATCACTTGGAGCTAGCCCGATTTTTTATTTTGGTACAGAAGAGCAAAAGCAAAAGTATTTAATCCCTCTAGCTGAAGGAAAAGCATTAGGGTCTTTTGGTTTAACCGAACCAAATGCAGGTTCAGATGCTGGTGGAACAAAAACGACAGCTGTAATCGATGGAAACGAATATGTTATTAATGGTGAGAAATGTTTTATTACAAATGCTAGCTTTGCCAAAACAGTTATCGTCACTGCAGTTACAGGTAAAAACGAAAATGGTAGGAATATCATTTCAGCAATAATCGTTCCAACAGACACTGAGGGTGTAAAGATCACAAGCGGTTACGAAAAAATGGGTGTTCGCGGATCAGATACGGCAGAAGTTGTTTTAGATAATGTACGTGTTCCAAGAGACAATATTTTGGGTAGTGAAGAAAAAGGGTTTAATCAATTTTTATATACACTTGATGGTGGAAGAATTTCCATTGCTGCCTTAGGATTAGGTATTGCTCAAGGTTCACTTAATAAAGCATTAAGCTATGCAAAAAAAAGAACACAATTTGGAAAATCGATTTCCAGCTTTCAGGCAATCCAATTTAAGCTTGCAGATATGTCGATGGAAATTGAACTTGCAAGAAATATGGTTCATAAAGCAGCATGGTTGAAAGATAATGAGAAACCATTCAGTAAAGAGGCAGCATATGCAAAATTATATGCAACTGAAACTGCTTTTAGAGCTGCTAATCAAGCGATTCAGATTCATGGCGGATATGGTTACATGCGTGAGTATGAAGTAGAAAGATACTTACGTGATGCCAAACTATTGGAAATTGGTGAAGGTACATCTGAAATCCAAAGACTGGTGATTGCTAGACAACTTGGCTGCTAGATTAAAATTGGAGAGTAAATTTCATGTTTTCATATAATTATCCAATTTACAGTAAGTGGAAAGAAAGATTCAGAAGTTTAAATGAAAAGAAATAGTAGTTCAACAACTGCATTAAAAGGGGAGAGTATATGATTAAAAAAATACTTATAGCTAACCGGGGTGAGATTGCAGCCCGCGTTATCCGAACTTGTAAAAAAATGAATATCCTAACAGTTGCAGTCTACTCGGAAGCAGATCAAAAAGCTCCTTATGTATCCATGGCAGATGAAAGTTATTTAATTGGACCTCCACGGGTATATGAGAGCTATTTAAATGCTGAAAAGATTATTTCTATTGCCAAAGAGGCTAAAGTTGATGCCATTCACCCGGGATATGGATTTTTAAGTGAAAATGATCAGTTTGCAAAGAAATGTAGCGAGGAAGATATAATTTTCATTGGTCCCTCAGCAAGAGTAATGAGACAAATGGGCAGCAAAATTGAAGCAAGAAAAGCGATGCAGGAAGCAGGTGTACCTGTTGTACCAGGGACTAGCGGGGCAGTAGCCTCTATTGAGGAGGCTATAGAGGCAGCTGGAGATATCGGCTATCCAATTATGCTGAAAGCTTCAGCAGGTGGCGGCGGTATTGGTATGCAAGTGGTACACTCGGATGAAGAATTAAAAAAAGCATATGAAAGCAATTCGAAGCGTGCTTTAACATTTTTTGGTGATGGTTCTATGTTTATGGAGAAGAAATTGGACAATGCAAGGCATATTGAAATCCAATTATTAGCCGATCATCATGGCAATGCTGTTCACTTGTTTGAACGGGAATGCTCTATTCAACGCCGTAATCAAAAAGTAGTTGAGGAAGCACCGTCATCATTTATTTCGGAAAACACAAGGATTGCGATGGGGAAAGCAGCACTAAATGCAGCGAAATCACTTGGTTACACAAATGCGGGGACAATTGAATTTTTAGTTGATCAAGATGAAAACTTTTATTTTCTAGAAATGAATACAAGAATTCAGGTTGAGCATCCTGTGACGGAAGAGATTACTAGTCTTGATATTGTCGAAGCACAAATTCAAATTGCAAATGGAGAGAAATTGAAAATAACTCAGGACGAGCTCCACATTCAAGGCCATGCAATTGAAGTACGAATTTATGCAGAAGATCCTGTAACATTCCTCCCTTCTCCAGGTCATATTACAACATTTGACTTACCAGAAGGTGAAGCAATCCGAAATGAAACAGCAGTTACCAGTGATTATGATGTTACCCCATATTATGATCCAATGATTAGCAAGTTAATTGTTAAAGGGGTAGATAGAGATGAAGCAATTTCTTCATTAAAAGATGCACTTTTACGCTTTAAAATTGAAGGTATTAAAACGAATATCCCGATGCTTTTAGAGGTTGTGGATCATGATCAATTTAGAATAGGAAATACTACTACAGCATTTGTACAGGAATTTTATTTACCATCAATTAAAACTAAATAGGAGGAATTTATGATGCAAGAAGTAAAAGCAACGATGGCAGGAAGTGTATGGAAAATAACTGTAAAACAAGGGGATCATGTTGAAGAAGATCAGGATATCGTCATACTGGAATCAATGAAAATGGAAATACCGATTGGTGCAGAAGAAGCTGGGATTGTGAAAGAACTTAAAGTAACTGAAGGGGATTTCGTCAACGAAGGCGACGTAATTGCAATTATTGAATAATAATAATTGAGAAATTAAGAAAAGTGGAGATAACTGCATGGAGACGGAGACATAAAACAAGGAGATGAAGAACGAATTGGTTTGTCTTTCAAAGTGTTCTTTGTTTAGACTTCAGTCTCTAAGAGGCAAATCCAGACAAGGAGGTACCTATGACTCTAGTTAATCTTGAAATAGTCGATAAACATATAGCTATTATTTCACTTAATCGTCCTGAGGCAGCAAATGCTCTATCAACTAGATTACTACATGAGTTGAATGAGATCATCCAAAAAATTGATCAGGATCCAGAGGTTTATTGTTCCATTATTACCGGAACAAACGAAAAGGCATTTTGTGCTGGAGCGGATTTAAAGGAACGAAGAGGAATGTCGGATGCGCAGGTAATTTCTGCAGTCCGCTATATTGGGGACACTGTTACTGCTATAGAAACAATGCGGATGCCAGTCATCGCTGCTTTAAATGGGGTAGCTTTCGGTGGTGGCCTCGAATTAGCACTAGCTTGCGATCTTCGTATTGCTGCAACACATGTGAAAATGGGGTTAACAGAAGCATCACTAGCAATTATTCCAGGTGCTGGTGGTACACAACGTTTACCTCGTTTAATTGGCTTAGGGCAGGCAAAACGGTTGATCTATACTGCTAACCCCCTCGAAGCCGAAGAAGCATTATCCATAGGGCTAGTTGAACAATTAGCTGATTCAAAGGCCTTGATGGATGATGTTTTACAAGTGGCAAAAACGATAGCGAGTAATGGACCAATTGCTTTAAGCCAAGCTAAAACTGCTATTGACAAAGGGATGCAAACAGATATTTCGACAGGGTTAGCGATTGAGAATTTATGCTACAAAGAAACAATTCCCACAACAGATCGGCTTGAAGGGCTGCAAGCTTTTAAAGAAAAGAGAAAGCCCATTTATACAGGTAAATAGAAGCTGGAGGTAACTTTATGTCATATATAGAGGATTTACAAACTAGAATTGCAAAAATAGAAAAAGGCGGACTAGAGAAATATCATCAAAAAAACAATGATAAGGGAAAGCTTTTTGCACGAAAAAGACTGAAGTTATTATTTGATGAAGGTATGGATATGGAAGACGCATTTTTTGCCAATTGTATGGATGATTCTTTGCCATCGGACGGTGTGGTTACTGGAATTGGAAAAATAAATGGTCAGTCTGTTTGTGTGATGGCCAATGATTCAACAGTTAAAGCCGGTTCATGGGGAAAAAGAACCGTCGAAAAAATTATTCGTATTCAGGAAACAGCGATGAAAATGGAAATTCCAATTTTATATTTAGTTGATTCAGCTGGTGCAAGAATTACTGATCAGATTGAAATGTTTCCAGGACGACGGGGCGCAGGACGAATATTTCACAACCAAATTAAATTATCTGGACGAGTACCACAGGTTTGCCTATTATTTGGTCCATCTGCTGCAGGCGGTGCATATATACCCGCATTTTGTGATCTAGTTATCATGGTTGACGGAAATGCATCGATGTACTTAGGGTCTCCAAGAATGGCTGAAAAAGTAATTGGTGAAAAAGTAAGTCTTGAGGAAATGGGCGGGGCAAGAATGCATTGCTCAATATCTGGTGTTGGCGATGTCTTGGTGAAATCGGAGGAAGAAGCAATTGAGTATGCAAGAAATTATTTAAGCTATTTTCCAGCTAATTTTAGAGAAAAACCAAAAGCATTAGAGTCAAAAGAAATAAAGTCATTTGAAAAATCGATTACTGATTTAATTCCGCCAAATCAAAATGCGCCTTTCAACATGCATGATTTTATTAAACGAATTATTGATGAAGACAGCTTTTGTGAAATCAAAAAGAAATTTGCTCCTGAATTAATTACAGGTTTAGCAAGAATTGATGGAAAATCAATAGGAATTATCGCAAACCAGCCAAAAATGAAGGGTGGGGTTCTATTCCCTGATTCTGCTGATAAATCAGCTAAATTCGTCCAACTATGTGATGCATTTAATATACCACTATTGTTCTTAGTAGACGTTCCTGGATTTATGATTGGAACCAAAGTAGAGCGTGCAGGTATTATTCGCCATGGTGCTAAAATGTTAGCAACGATGAGTGAGGCGACAGTGCCGAAAATATCAGTAATCGTTAGAAAAGCATACGGAGCAGGATTGTATGCCATGGCTGGACCAGCTTTTGATCCGGATTGCTGTATCGCCCTTCCAACAGCACAAATTGCGGTAATGGGTCCAGAAGCTGCAGTGAATGCAGTATATGCAAATAAAATTGCCGAACTGCCAGAAGAAGAGAGACCGGCTTTTGTTAAAGAAAAGCAAGATGAATACAAAGATAATATTGATATTTACCGCTTAGCTTCCGAAATGGTAATCGATGCTATTGTAGAGCCGGATAAACTAAGGGATGAATTAGTTGGTCGATTTAGTGTCTATGAAGCAAAAAATGTTAATTTCACAGAAAGAAAACATGGAGTATATCCGGTTTAAGAATGAAAGCTTTGGTATCAATTTGATACCAAAGTTTTTTAATTTGAACTAACTAATTAATTGCTTCATAGGTAAAATAAAAGATGATTATAATAGTAAACGATAATTTTATTATGTAAATTTAAAAGTATCTTGATTACAATTTTATGATATTCTAGAAAATAGAAGTTTCTATGACACATAATTTGGAGGAACGTCATGAAGATTAAAGATTTTATGATTAATGATGTAATTAGTATTACTAAAGACACGACAGTTAAAGAACTGTTAGAGAAACTTGTCGTCAATAAAATTGGTGGGGTGCCTGTCGTCGATAATGATAACCAATTATTAGGTGTTATTAGTGACGGAGATGTAATCCGCTACCTGCAGCCTAAGGGCAGAACTGTTTATGACATGTTTGCAGTGGTTCTCGTAAGTGAAAAGGAAAGTCTATCACATAAATTGAAATATGCACTGGATAAACAAGTAAATGAAATGATGCGTAAGAAAGGCATCCTCACTGTTCAGCCTGATGATAACATAGAAAAGGCATTAGCTATTTTTTCCAGATATCATTTTAAAAAGATACCTGTAGTAAATGATAGCAATCAGGTTGTTGGTGTTCTAAGCCGAGGAGATCTGATCAGGTTTATTACTATCGAATTAATTGCAAAAACAGATGAATAATTAATTAAAAAAGACCTCTTTGGAAAGGGGTTTTTTTAATGGAAAAATATAATATGGATGAATTATTACTCCCCGGTGATAACATGAATAATTGAATGGTAGAAATGAATGCATATATTGCGTATAATAAATACTGGAAATGTTAACGGAGAAAGGAAATATACGTTGTGATCGAATTAGAAACAAACCAAATTAAAACCAGTCTCACTCATTTAGCTGCATACCACAAGCTAATGCTTGATAATGGTGATGAACAAAGTGCTAATAAAATATGCGAACTTTACGTTAAACTAGATAAAAATGAATTACTGATCAGTTTTGCTGGTCATTTTTCTGCTGGAAAATCATCGATGATTAATGCGCTTTTAAGTAAAGATATTTTACCAAAAAGCCCAATCCCGACAAGTGCAAATATTGTTAAAATTAATTCAGAGGATGGAGTTGCCCGTGTGTTCTTTCATCATGATCATCCCGTTGCATACAAAGAACCATACGATCTTGATATGATTAAAGAGTATTCCAAAGATAAGGATTCCATTAAGAAAATCGAAATCAGTACAGCAGAACAAATTATTCCTGTTGGATGTTCTTTAATGGATACACCAGGAATTGATGCAGTTGATGATGCAGACCGTGTTATGACGGAAGCATCATTACATTTAGTGGATGTATTATTTTATGTAATGGATTATAATCATGTGAAGTCAGAGGTCAATTTACAATTTCTAAAAGCTCTTCAGGAAAAGTCCATTCCATTTTATGTGATTATTAACCAGATTGATAAGCATGTTGAAGAGGAATTACCCTTTTCCAAGTTTAATCATAGTATTAAACAAACGTTTGATCAGTGGAAAATATTTCCAGAATATATTTTTTATTCTTCCTTACTAGATCCTGTTGCAAAAAATAATCAATTTATTGAGATAAAAGAAAAGTTGTTTTCAATCATGGAAAAAGAAAAGGATTTATTTTTTAATTTAGACCAATCTGTCATTCAGGTGATAAAAGAGCATAAACGATTCCTTCAGCAAAAGTATGAAGAGAATTTGTCTCAATATGTAAGTGATGAGACTGAATTGGAAAATAATTTCGCCAGGATAGATGAGCTGGAGGCAAACAGATTTATTTTACAAAATGAACCAGGTGAAATAGAAAAATTGTTTCAAAATGAATTAAATATTACATTGAAAAATGCTTACTTAATGCCTGCAGATTTAAGAGATAAAGCAACTGCTTTCTTAAAGTCACAGCAAAGTGATTTTAAAGTGGGATTATTTTCAGCCAAAAGAAAAACGACGGAGGAGAGGGATGCCAGATTAGCAGCATTTCTCAGGCCGCTTCAGGAAAATATGGAAACAGTGTTACAGTGGAAGTTACGCGATAAATTTACTAACCTAGTAAAGGACTATAAACTCAGTGATCCAAAGGTGCAAAAACAGATTCATAACCTATCTGTTGTGTACCCTGGGAATAAACTGGTTGAGTTGATAAAGCCTGGTGCCAAAGTGACAGGGGATTCTGTCATAAATTATACAAATGATGTGAGTGCAGATATTAAACAACGATTTAAAAATAAAGCACGTACATTATTAGCTGATGTCCAATGTGTAATCCAAAGTAAAAACAAGGATAAACTAATAAATATTGAAAAGGAACTGCAGGATTTATATCAAAAAAGGTCTCTTAAAGTAAAACAGGATGCCATCAAAACTGAATTAGCTGAAAGGTTTAAGGAGATTGACATGATTCCTGATGCATCTCATCCTGATGAAGAGGCTTGGAATCTGCTGCAAAGATATTTGGAAACAGATCATACACAAATTATGCCGGCAGACCTGCCGATTAAACTCAAAAATAACAATGAAAATAATATACAATTGAATGAAATGGAAGAAAAAAGAAATAAACCGACACACTCTGTAAATGATGTTCTGGAAAGTATAAATGAAACAATCCAGACTATCGAAGGTTTGCCAGGCTTTCAGGCTATTATAAATGATCTAGAGGGAAAACATGATAGATTAAATAATCGTACCTATATCATTGCGTTGTTTGGGGCTTTCAGTGCTGGTAAATCATCCTTTGCCAATGCATTAATGGGTGAACGTGTACTACCGGTATCGCCAAACCCAACTACAGCAACTGTAAATAGGATTACACCTATAACAAATAAGCGGGAGCATGGAACAGTT
The DNA here is from genome assembly GCF_059698015.1 of Oceanobacillus sp. NCCP-135. Lineage (NCBI taxonomy): Bacteria > Bacillati > Bacillota > Bacilli > Caryophanales > Bacillaceae > Oceanobacillus > Oceanobacillus sp. NCCP-135. The sequence goes on from NZ_BAAKSZ010000002.1 coordinate 38,162, forward strand.
GCCGTTACTTTAAAAAATGAAGAAATGTTAATAAAAGATATTGAATTAATCACAAAACAATTTTCACCGCCAGCAACTAATCTGGAAGGCTTATTAAATTGGATTCAGGATAATCAAATACAGCAGAATTCCAAATTAAATAAAATGTATCAAGCCTATTTACAAGCAATGCTTACTGGTTATTATTTACACAAGGAATTTATAGGAAAAACACGGACAATCACACTCGAAGAATTTGCTGCATTTGTAACAGATGAAACAAAAGCATGTTATACCGAATCAATCGATTTATATTATGATTGCTCCATAACTAGACAGGGTATCACATTAGTCGATACACCTGGTGCAGATTCCGTTAATGCTCGCCATACGAATGTGGCATTTGATTATATTAAGCATGCTGACGCTATTCTGTATGTAACCTATTATAATCATGCATTATCACATGCCGATAAGAACTTCCTTATGCAACTTGGCCGTGTGAAAGAAGCCTTTGAACTTGATAAAATATTTTTCATCGTAAATGCTGCTGACCTGGCAGAAGATGATGAAGAGCTTCAGCTTGTTACAAATTATGTGCAGGAGCAATTAATTAATTTGGGAATTCGTTTCCCAAAATTATATCCTGTTTCCAGCAGGCAATCACTGGAAAATAAATTGGATAATCATGCATTGAATAAAGAAATGCAGCTTTTTGAGGATACATTTTATCATTTCATTCATAACGATCTTGCTGCAATAACTGTACAATCAGCTTTATGGGATATCAATCGTACTTCTCAGTCAATGCAGGAATATATGAGATCAGCTAATCTTGATGAGAAAGAAAAAGAAACGTACCGAAAAGAATTACTTGCCAAAAAAACAGCGCTTGTTGACCATATAGAAAAGTTTGAAACAGCGGTCTATAAAGAACAAATTACTCAAAAAATAGAAAAACAATTATATTATGTAATGGAGAGACTTGGGATAAAATTCCATGATTTATTTAAGGAATCATTTAACCCGACCACTATCACCGAAATGGGTAAAAGTGCAAATCATCAATTAAGAACCAGCTTGGATAATTTGCTGGATTATACAGGCTTTGAGCTGCATCAGGAACTTCAGGCAGTTTCTTTAAGAATGGAATCATTTGTTAAAACCCTGCTGGTTGAGGTTTACAATGAGATAAAAACTAAAAGCAATGAAGCGAGCGGAACATTTTTTTATCCTGATCTTTCTCCACAGGAGCTTGAAACTCCGGATTATAAAGAAGCCTTTGAGTCAATTGATATGAAACGATTTGACAAGGCCCTTGCAGGATATAAAGGGACAAAGGCTTTCTTTGCAAAAAATGAAAAAGAAGTAATGAAAGAAAATATTTATCAGGAATTGAAACCAATTGCCAAGGAATATATTAATGAAAATAAAATAATTATGGATGATGCTTATATCAATCAATGGACAGAGCTGATAGATGAAATGAAAGAGGCTGCGAAACACCATCTTGACATCCAAATGAATAATAAGTTAGAAGCTTTGACATCAGCTGTTGATATGAAAGTATTAACTGCAAAAAATAAGTCACTTATAGAGATTTTGAAAAGTCATGGATAGAAAGGATATGTAAATATGAATAAAAATGAAGTATTACTTGTCGATGGAATGGCTTTATTGTTTCGTGGTTTCTTTGCAACAGCATTTCGCAGCAATTTTATGAAGACAAGCAAAGGTATTCCAACAAACGGAGTTTACCAATTTATGCACTATTTTCTTGATGCTGTAGATAGGTTTAAACCTACACATGTTGTTTGTTGTTGGGACATGGGCAGTAAAACGTTTCGTACGGAGCTTTATGAGGGTTATAAAGCAAACAGGGGGGATCCGCCGGAAGAATTGGTTCCACAATTTGATCTGATAAAAGAAGTTGTCGAATCATTCAATATGCCAAATGTCGGTCTAAAAAACTATGAGGCTGATGATTGTATTGGTACATTGGCAAAAGTCTATGGAGTAGAAAATAATGTAACCATTCTTACAGGTGATCAGGATATTTTACAGCTTGTTGATGAACAGGTTCGGGTAGCTATTATGCGAAAAGGTCAAGGCAATTATGAGATATTTAATCATGTTAATTTTTATGATAAAAAAGGAATTCAGCCAAGGCAAATAATAGATTTAAAGGGTTTAATGGGCGACGCTTCCGATAACTATCCTGGAGTAAAAGGAATCGGTGAGAAAACAGCCCTAAAGCTTATTCAGAAGTATGGATCCATTGATAAGTTGCTAGAAAATCTAGAACAATTACCAAAGGGAATTCAAACAAAGATCAAAACGGATATGGATATGCTTCATTTATCCAAAAACCTGGCAGAAATTAAGTGTGACGCACCAATTAGCTGTCACCTAGATACGGCACTTTGGGCATATGAAAAAGAAAAAATTATTTCCAAATTCGATGAACTGGAATTTAAAAATATGGCTAAACTTTTATAAAACGAAAACGATTAGACTTAGACGAAAGCTTCTGCATCCACATGCTGAAGCTTTTTCTTTTCTTCATCGGTTTTATATAGTGTATAAATATTTATTAATTCATGTTAAGAACTTAGAAGTAATTTATACCAGCATATGGTATATAGGGATACCCCTCATATTTTTAACTATACGGCACCGGGGTATTGACGAGGGTGGTGGGGGTATGCCGTTATTGCTGTAGCAGCACAAAAAAAACAGAACCCACCACACTTAGAATGAGTTCTGTTTCAGGTTAATTTTCAATAGCTATTCTGGCTTCCACAATAATTGCAAATAGTAACGTTGCTGCTGCTAAATGCAATACTGCATATGATATAGATATAAAAGATAGTATTGTTATTATACCGATGATAAGTTGAATGAACGTAACTAGCAGTGACAGGATCATGCGAATTTTTAATATATAAATATTCATTGATCGGACTTTATGAGTAATATATAAAATATATACTACAGAAAAAATTGCTAATAGCCGATGGGAAGTTTGTAGAAACTCTGGAATGGAGCTAGGTAATATTGCATCACCGCAATCAAGCCAGCCACATGCTAATCCATGATGCTGGTGTTTAATATATGCACCAATTCCAATTGTAAAAAATAATAGTACAATGAGTATATTCAAATGCTTTTTCATTACAAATACTTCATTGCTTTTATTAAAAATGTATGGCGCTTCATATCGCCAAAACCAAATCAGCAAACCTAAAAAAATCATCGCAATAAGTAAATGCAGAGTAATAATAAATGATGGTAAATGGTAAAATACAACGATCGCACCCATGATCAGTTGTAATATCAATAATCCAAGCATATAATTGGCAACTTTATTGGCAAGTCTATTATTCTCTTTTTTCACTTTAATAAATAAAATTATCGTCATAATAAAGAGTATGGCACCAATTACCCGATGCCCAAATTCAATTAACGTATCTCCTTGTAGTTCGGGAATTACCTTTCCGTTACAAAGTGGCCATTCGGGTCCACAGCCCATCCCAGATTCAGATGATGCTACATACCCACCAAAAACAATTAAAAAATAGGTTAATGTAATCGCTGATAAAGCTAATTTTTCCTTAGACAAACAAAACATCCCCTTTTGAAATATACAAACAATAATAGTGTAGCAAAAAATTTAAATTTTCTTTGTGCTTTGTATCACTTGGGTTATAATTTTATTAATGGGCAACGAGAGGAGGAATATATTGAAAGCTATTTTTGTTTACGGCACATTACGAAAAAATGAAAAAAACCATCATTATTTAAATGAGGCTGTTTGTTTATATGGACAGGCGTGGATTCATGGGAAATTATTTGATACGAAAAAGGGCTATCCGGTTATGAAAGAGGTAAATGGAGAGAAAATTTACGGGGAAGTATATCAAGTATCAGATGAACAATTAGCAACAATTAATCAATTGGAAGGATACACAGAGGATGACCCCAATAATTTGTATGAGCGTAAAACGGTAACAGTACATGTTGATAACGAAAAAATACTTGAAGCGATTACGTATATAACAGGGAAACCTTTAGCGGATTCCAATTTCACTATTCCATTTGGTGATTGGAAGGTCTATCAATACCTGAAAAAAAAAACCCTATACTATTTTGCTTATGGTTCATGTATGGATGATGACCGATTTAAACTCGCAAACGTTCACGAATACTTTCAAACGATTGCTGGTAAAGGCGTTTTAGATCAACATGGATTTAGATTTTCAAGAAGTTCATTGGATGGGGGAAAGGCGGATATTATTGAATCAGCAGAAGAAATAGTTGAGGGAGTTGTTTATAAAGTTCCTGTTGAAGCTATGGATTATTTATATGAACGGGAAGGTGTTTATATAAATGCCTATCGTCCGGCAGTTATTTCTCTTCAATTAAATAACAGCGAAATGATTGAGGCAATTACTTTTATTGGAACAAAAAAGGCTGATGAGACAAAACCCACAAAAAGTTATGCATCAGAAATTATCCGTGGGGCTAAAGGTATTCTAAGTGATCATTATATCGACAAGCTAAAGCAGCGTATTAATAAATTAATAAAGTAAACGGATATTGGGTTTTATACCTTTTATTGGGTAATAATATATATGAATGATAGGATAGAAGTGAAAGCAGGTGAAGGTAATTGGTATTTACAGAAAAAGAACTAAATGAGTATAGACAGGATTTCCCGCTATTAAAACAAATTGTGAATTTGGAGCCAACCATATGGCTGAATCCGGATTTAATAGAAGCTCAAGTTACTCCAGAATTGCCTTTAACAAAAGAAGATATAATTGAGGCTGAAAAATTGTGGATCCGTTTTGCGCCCTTCTTAAAGGAAGCGTTTCCGGAATTAAATCATACCAATGGAATAATCGAATCACCCTTGAGAAATATTTCTAAAATGAAAGAAGCATTGGAAGCAAATTATCATTCAAAAATAAACGGTAATCTATATCTAAAATGTGATAATGAATTACCTGTTGCTGGTTCGATTAAAGCACGGGGCGGTTTTTATGAAGTACTTCATTATGCAGAGTCATTAGCTATTGATGCAGGTTTAATAAATCGGGAAGGAAATTACGAAGCTTTCCTGAGTGAATCATTTAAAGAATTCTTTCAGCAGTATTCCATCGGTGTAGGTTCAACAGGAAACCTTGGCTTAAGTATTGGAATAATGAGTGCAAAGCTTGGTTTTAATGTATCTGTATACATGTCCCGCGATGCCAAACAGTGGAAAAAAGACCTGCTCCGTGAGAAAGGTGCAAAAGTTTTTGAGTTCGATGGGGACTTTAGTGTAGCAATTGACACTGGAAGGAGGCAGACATTAGCTGATCCAAAAGGCTACTTTGTTGATGATGAGAGCTCTAAGTATTTATTTTTAGGATATAGTACAGCTGCGTTTGAGCTGGAAGAGCAATTAAAGAAACAGGATATAAAGGTGGATAAGTATAATCCATTATTTGTTTATCTTCCCTGTGGTGTAGGCGGATCTCCAGGCGGGATCACATTTGGATTAAAACAACTATTTGGTGAAAATGTGCATTGTTTCTTTGTGGAACCAACTCATTCTCCATCTGTGTTAATTGGATTACTGACAGGGGAAATGAATAAGGTAAGCGTTCAGGATTTTGGTATCGATAATCTTACTGCAGCAGACGGATTAGCTGTCGGAAGACCTTCAAGCTTTGCCACATCGTTCAGTAAGCATCTTATCAGTGGTATTTACACAATGGAGGATGATGAATTATATAAACTACTTGCATTGCTCCAGGATTATGAGCATATTCATGTTGAACCATCGGCAACTGCTGGTTTACTTGGCCCTCAACAGGTTAGTAAGACCAACTATACGGCACAAGAAGCTATTGGCAATGTTACACATATTGCATGGTCAACAGGTGGAGCACTTGTACCTGAAATGGATAAGCAGCAGTTTTATGAGAAGGGAAAACAAATCCTGAAAACTTAAAAACATCTAATAAATTATCCTGAAGATTGAAAACCTGTATCAAATACGATACAGGTTTTTGAAAGTTTCAAAGGAAATGGCTATAATGAAAAGGAACTCATTCAGGATTAGTGCAGGAGGAATTTAGAAATGTATTTCCCGTCGAAGAGAGATTTATGGATTACAATAGGTATGTGGGGTATCGCATTATTGGCAATTGTTATTCCAATTGTTAATGGTCAACTATTCGCATTGGTATTTATGCTGCCACTGGTGGCCCTATTACTGTGGTTTTGGTTCAGTACCGGATATAAGATAGATGATGACATAATTCGAGTGAGCTATGGCCCAATTCGAATAAAGATACCAGTGAAGAATATACAAATTATAAAGAAAAAGAAAAACCCACTTACAGCACCTGCTTTATCTATTAATAAGATTGAATTGGTTTCAGGCAGGTTTGATGTTATCTCCATTTCTCCAGTAAATCAAGAGGAGTTTTTAAAATTAATACTCGAAATTAATGAGAACATTACTCTAGACAGCCGACTTAAAATAGGGAATTGAACTACCCCCAGTTACAAAAGAAAAACTCTTTTGCCCGACTGGGGGATTCTGAATAAATCAGACATACATCGCTGTATGACCATGCCCGTTCAATTAGGCGATGGATTTCCTGCTTTTCAATTTCGACAATCCTTTTTGTTCCAAGTCTCTCAAAGCCCCTTACACTTGAAATTACATCTGGGAGTAGGGACACGCTACCAGTCGAAGCCTTTGTGATAAATGAAAAAGGCGAGGAAATAGATGCTAAGTTCAGGGTAAAATCACCTGGTGAATATGAGGTTAATTTTACATCTGATCCCGGTATTTATTATTTACAGCTTTCTAAAATAGATGGGGAAACTGTAACTGGAACTTTTCAAACCGGAATTGTTGTACCGTATTCCAAAGAATTCGAACTGAAAAGCCAAAATAATACACTTTTACAGGATGTAGCTGAACTTGGAAACGGAAAAGTTTTAACAGACCCTGAAGAAGCTTTTCGACCAATAGATATTAATAAAAATGAAGAGCAGCCTATTTTCATGCACCTGTTATTGTTTGCTTTCCTATTATTTTTTATTGAGATAGCAATAAGGCGATTTGGTCTAACAGCAGCGGTTGAAAGAATTCGATCTATTGGCACAAGAAAAACAGTTGACCAGGAGCTAAAGAAAAAAGATATTGATCAAAAATATACGAGACTTAAAAAAGCGACATCTGAAAAATCCGGTTTATCCAAGGGTAAGATAAATAAAGAACAAGAAAGTACAATTAAAAAGATTTCTAAAAAACCAAAAACAGATGTAAAAGAGGAAAAAGTTGATGATCAGCCAAAAAATGATAGCAGTGAACGTCTTAAAAGGTTATTGGATGCGAAGAATAGAAGAGGTAAGTAATGGTTAGGACATGCTATAATTAATCCAGTCACTTACACAGTAATCATAGACATAAGGAGGATTATTATGAAGTTTATTTCGAAAACTACTACATTACTCATTACTGCCATATTAATGGTGATTGTTCTGGTAAGCTGTGGAGCACAATCGGAAAATGAAGAAAGCCAAACTGAAGAAAGTACAGATGAACAAACACAGTACCCTTCAGAAGTTGAAGAGAATCCAATTGTCACTATAACAATGGAAAATGATGAGGAAATCACGATCGAATTGTTCCCGGAAATTGCTCCCAATACAGTTGCTAATTTTGTCTCCTTGGTTGAAGATGGCTTTTATGATGGGCTGATTTTTCACAGAGTTATCCCTGGCTTTATGATTCAGGGTGGAGATCCATCTGGAAATGGCACAGGTGGGCCAGATTATTCAATTAAGGGTGAATTTAGCTCAAATGGATTTGATAATGACTTAAAACATGATCGTGGAGTACTTTCAATGGCACGATCCCAGTCTCCAGATTCAGCAGGATCTCAATTTTTCATCATGACAGAAAATTCTCCTCATCTGGACGGGGAATATGCAGGTTTTGGACAAGTAATTGAAGGTATGAAAACGGTTGATGCAATTGTTAGTGCAGAGCGTGATAGTGCAGATAAGCCACTTGAGGATCAGAAAATGAAAACTGTAGAAGTGGATACAAAAGGATTTGATTATCCGGATCCGGAAGTAGAGTAGGTATATTTTAAGTAGATAGGAAAATTGTTGTTTGAGCCAGCGATAATTGTTGGCTCCCTTTAATTATTTAAATGAAATTAGGGAAAGTAGCAGACAAACAAGAATACGTGAAGAAAAAAACCTCACTCGTACAACTGTTTTTATTGAAGGTGATACGGATGAGGTTATTGGTTATTATTCTAAGCATGCCGCTTACACTCGATTTTATGGTACGTCAAACGCTGTTATAGTGCGACTACATGTATTATCCAATACAACCCCGTTAGTTATGTTCGCAGGTTGAAAGGAACATAACTTTATAGTTTATCAGCTTTTATCAAGCTAATATTAAGATAGTTATACTATTAATTAATTTGGCTATAATGATTTGCATTATTAAATCATAGCAAAATGAAGAAGCCAATTTAGTTAACAAATCCTTGCTGTTACATAATGATTCCTTGTACAACAAGACCGAGCACTAATCCTAGAAAGATAGAAGATAGTGTACCTAATAAGAAATATTCCGCCCAGTTTCGATCATCTAACTGTTTGAATCGTGCAATCGACTTGGCTGCGATAATAAAAGCAATAGACGGATATGCGCCAATCACTGTTAATATAATAACAAGCAATCTTTCTATATAGCCGATGAGTTTTCCACGCGAACGAAGTGGGGTGGAGTAAGTAAAATAATGATATTCCTCCGTAAAACGACTTTCGGTCTTAGGTTGATTTTTTTCTTTAACATTGTTCATTTGATTTCTCAAAGTCAGTTCGCCTTCAAAGTTTGCAAGTTCTGATGGCAATGAACCGATGATATATTTTACGATATGACCACTAACACTTGTCGCCAAAATAAAAATGATGATAATAAATAATGATGTGTTGAACGGGCTTAAATCACTTATCCTAAACAAGTCTAAAAAACTCGTTGCCATTTCTGTAGCTTTCATATGAAAGAAAAGGATACAGGTTGTGAGTATCATCATTACATGTAATGCTTGATCTAATAGAAAATACCCGAGCCTTCCCATATTTTCCGTTGCGCTTTTTGGATTGGAGTCTATTAATTTTATTTTTAACAAATCAATCAAAAGATGCGTGATTATAATAAAAATAAAAGGCATAATAAAATAGTAGATTATATGTTGAAACTCGTATTGATAACCCCATATAACAGCTAGCGCAATGCCTGTTGTCAGTAGATGGTGAAGTATGTGTTTTTTTAAATGTTTTATTTTATTTTTCACCATTTGGTCCGATTGCAGCCAAAAGTCAGCAATCATATGTGCAAGAAGGAGCAATAGTACAGTCATGTTAATCTCCTTTCTTTAGGAAAATAATCGTGTAGATGGTTCCTTATATTTTGTCTAATGTTTGTTTGCAACTTATCAGTTAAACGATGCTTATCTTGCGTATCTAATGAATCCAGCACCTTAACAATGTCATAGAAAGCATTCAAGATGACTTGCGTTTTACCCTGTTTCATATGATGGGAGATAGTAGCTGTTGTTCTTTCAAGATATTGGCTTACTTTATTTTGTTGACCGAGCATTAAATACAAAGAACAGACGAGAGATTGTATTTCTGTTTGCGTGTTCATTTGTTCTTGCTTTAGGGTTAAACTCGTATTTATTAATGTTTCGAACTGTTTGCTAAAAACGGTGAAGCCTTGTTCATCTAATGAACGGGGTAATGCAAAGCGAAATAGCATTCTGTTCTGTTGTTTTTTTAGATAATCATTGGCATTTCTTGCTTGTTTCATTAATGGGTGAATCCATGTTTCTATGTTTATTGCGTTTAAATTTTCCTCTTGGATATTGCCAAATGATAGACCGAAATAAGGTTTATGATCTGTGAACTTCCAAATACGGTCTATATAGAAAGCAAGTGTATATGCCGATGCATAGCCACTACTTACAACGACCAATTCATCACCAGCACGGTGGCTAATCTTTGTCACTCCAATATTTTGTGTCCACTCAGCAATGCTAATTTTTAATTGCTTTAGATATTCACTTAATTCATTCCCAATATTTTCTTTTGATGAATTACTTATATCCATGATGAAGACTGAGACTTCATTTAACATGTATAAACTGCTCCTTTCACATCCAAAGTGCAGAGAAATTTGATTATATAATTAAACATAACAAAAGTTAGATGAAATAGTCAAACTTTATGGAAATTAGATGATTTAGACTGATATATAAAGAAATATTATTATACAAACAACATGATCCAAATAGCATGTTTATAGGAAAGGGGGAATGCTGCCTTCAGCTGGCTGTAACCCCAAAAACGTTTCCAGCAACTGAAAAAGATAGATGGACAATTTGGAAAGCAGTAAAGTAGCAGGTTGATTAGTCAAAGTTTGAATTTGCCTGGAGTGATATAAATGAGAAAGGTTGAAGTAACGTCATATAATAAGAATTGGTCAACGATGTTTGAGGAAGAGGCCAATAAATTACGTAACATCTTTGATTCTGAAATCATTAAAATTTATCACATTGGTAGTACTTCTGTAAAAGGGCTAAGTGCAAAACCAGTCATTGATATAATGCCTGTGGTAAAAAGTATTAGCCGGATTGATGGGTTTAACTCAGAAATGATCAACATTGGTTACGAAGCGAATGGAGAAAATGGAATACAGGGACGGCGATATTTCCAAAAGGGAGGGGATGATCGAACCCATCATGTCCATATTTATGAGTTGGGAAATTTTGAAATCGAACGACATCTAGCGTTCCGTGACTACCTGCGAATGCATTCAGATGTATTAAAAAGCTATGGTGATTTAAAAGAGAAATTGTCCAAGCGTTTTCCTTACGATGTCGAATCATATATTAAAGGAAAGGAGCAGCTAGTTTTGGAAATTGAAAGAAAAGCCATGGCTTGGTATCAAAAAGAAAATTAATGCAAAAATCAAGTGCAAACCTGAAAAAAATTGCGTCTTTTCTTACAATAAATTTTGTTGGCGGTTCAAAAGCATTAATGGATTCTTTAATTAGAAATGCTTACTAACAAGGGGTTTAAGACTCAATTCGTAACACAAAATGATCATTATCGAGTCCATATAAGAGGGAGAAAATCCATAAAACTATTTTCAGATTGGATTTACAAAGATGCAGAAAACGTAAATTAAAGATCTTCCTTATTTTTTTGGTTTCTTCCAGTTAACATAATCTTTATTATAGGAAGTAGTAAAGTTTATAATAATTTTATCTCAATACCTAAGTATACTTTTGATATTGAGATAAAATTAAAAAATACTTCAATTTAAACGTGTCACTCACCAATATATTTTGCTGCAGGTCTAAATATCATATTGTTATTCGCTTGTTCCATTACATGTGCACACCAGCCGACAATTCTACTTGAGCTAAATATTGCCGTGAATAATGCTGGATCTAATACTAATGTTTTCATAATTGCTGCAGCGTAATATTCTACATTTGTGTATAATTTTTGATTTGGTTTATATTCATTTAAAATCTTAATTGCCTTTTTCTCTGTCTCTGAGGCTAATTCAATCCAATCAGGCAAATTAGCTATTTCCAGGAGTTTATGCTTTAATGCCTCTGCACGTGGATCAACTGTTTTGTATACTCTGTGACCAAATCCCATAATTCGCTCTTTATTTTTAATTTTCTTGTGAATAATTTCACTTATTCTATCTATCGTACCGATCTCATCAAGTAAATCAATTACTCCAGATGGCGCTCCGCCATGCAACGGACCTTTCATTGTTCCGATCGCACTGGTGATTGCTGCTATTAGGTCACTTTCTGTTGATATTGTGACCCTGGCTGAAAAAGTGGATGCATTTAATCCATGTTCCATCGTCATGATCAAGTAAGCTTCCAGCATTTTAACCGCTGATTTATTCACTTCACTGGAAAGCATATACATGAAATTTTCTACATGATTAAGTGCGGGATCAGGTTTGATAATTGGTAAATCTTTCATTTTCCGATAACGATATGCAATGATTGTTGGTATAATAGCAATCAGTTGTATTGCAGTATCCTCGATCATTTCCTTTGATGTCAATGATGAGACCGTTGTCCGTAATACGTCCATCATTGTTTGTTCTACAGGAATATTGTCTAAGATCTTCCTAACATGCCTGGGTAATTCTCTATTTTTATTTAATTTTTCTTTAAATAGTTGTAATTCTTTAGTTGATGGAAAATTGCCATACAATAAGAAATAGGCTGCATCTTCATAGGTGTTGTCTTCTACAATTGATTGTATCGGAACTCCCCTGTACGTTAAAATACCTTGCTCACCATCAATTTGAGATAATTTAGTTTCTACCGCTGTAGTTCCCTTTAAACCAGGCTGGTACATTTTAATCTCCCCTTTCTTTTCCTCTACATAAAGTATAATTGATAGAAACAATTATTAAAATTCAATGTTATTTAGTATAATAATAAATAATATTTATTAATGGGGTGGTAATATCGAGACTCGTGTATTAAAAACCTTTATAATGGCTGCAGAGGTTGAAAATTTTAGAAAAGTGGCTGAGAAATTGTTTATTACACAACCTGCTGTTACATTTCAAATTAGGCAATTGGAAAAAGAGCTTGGAGAAAAATTATTTATTAAAGTTGGTAGAAACATCTCTCTTACTGAGTTTGGAAGGCTATACTATCAAGAGGCAAAACAAATGATTTCTCAATATGATCAAAGCATTGAAGCTGTAAATCGATATAAACAGGGCTATAATAAAACAATCCGGATTGCTATTTCACCAATGTATGCAGACACAATATTACCAAGTATATTACATAAATATACGAAGTCCTTTCCCGATGTTGAATTATCCATTCAAGTACTGGAGTCAGCTGAAATTTCATCAGTAATAAAACATGGAGAATTCGATATAGGATTATCGTGTCTCCCAGGTTTACCTAATGTAAGAACGGTGAAATTCCATACAGAACCTGTTAGCCTTGTATGCAAACATGATGGCTATGATGCAGAATCCGGACCAATTATTGATGCGTTGGAACTTCTGGAAAATAATATTGTGTTTTCTGATAATCATCCAGCTTATTGGGATTTACTGAAAGAACGGTTGAAATACAAATTACCTTCATTAAAATTCATGAAAGTTAATCAAACTTATGCTACGAAGCGATTTGTCTTAGAAGGAATTGGTGTGAGCTTTTTGCCAAAATCAATCATAAATCGGGAGCTTTTGGAGGGTCGCTTATTGGAAGTTCCTGTTCCATTTATTGAGATGCCGACAGCCAGTATGTACATTATTTATAAATTTGAACATCAATTGGAAAGTGATTTTGTTTCCTTTATTTCAAATTATCATTATAGCTAAAGTTTCAAATAAAAAACAACCTTAGTGGTTGTTTTTTATTCATTCTCAATTTTTTTAAGAGGTCTTTTCGCAGGTCCTTCGACTATTTCACCTGTATAAGTAAATCTTGATCCATGGCATGGACAATCCCATGTCCTCTCGCCTGAATTCCACTCAACCTCACAACCTAAATGTGTGCAAGTTGTATCAACCATATGAATCTTCTTATCCAGATCTTTATAGACTCCTGTTCGTTTTCCATTGATACGTGTTACAGTTGCATCATCAGCTGAAAGCTCGTCAAAGCTATTTTTTGTATATTCCAGTTTTCCTTTAATCATATGTTTTGCTACATCAGCATTCATTCTTGCAAACTTTCTGACGGAAGGATCTGCCTGAAACCTCGCTGGAGAAAATAATTCCTGATACGGGTTATCTTTTTCCAGTATCCTGTCACTTAATATTTTTGCAGCAATTGTTCCACTGGTCATCCCCCATTTACGGAAGCCTGTTGCAACTAATACAGCATCTTCATTTTTTGTAGCAGGACCAATATATGGCAATTTATCCAGCGTAGTTAAGTCCTGAGCTGACCAACGATAAATAAAATCATTTATCGTAATATGTTTTTTGGCAAATTCCTGTAAATTATTATAATGAATCATAGTGGATTTTCCTTGACCTGTTTTATGATTTTCACCGACAATTAGCCATAAGTCTTCCCCGTTAATATTCGCTCCCCTTACCGATCTCGATGGTTCCTCAGCATTTATATACATGCCACCAGGGTATTCTTTCGGGGATTTTACAGCTATAATGTAAGATCTTTCCGGATACATTCGTGCAAAATAAAAACTCTCCTTATCATAGAAGGGAAAATGGGATGCTGAAATTACATACCTGCATGTAACCCGGTGACCATCTCTTGTAATAATACTTGGATGTTTATTATATTCCACATCTACTGCAGTTGTTTGTTCAAAAATTTGAACTCCTTTTTTTACACTTTCCTCAGCTAATACTTTTAAATATTTTAATGGATGAAACTGTGCCTGGTCTGTCATAATCAACGCTTGTTTTATAGGGATATTTAGTGGCATCTTGACAGTAATTTCATGCTCAATTTTAAGCTGGTCGTAAGCCTTTTGCTCATTTTCCAATTTTGTAATATATGATTCTGAATTAGTATAAAGAATGGCATCTTCTTTTTTATAATCACAATCAATCTTGAGACCTTCGACGGTTTGTTCGATCATTTTTTTTGCTTCGTCAGCAGCATTATAATAGTTTAAAGCTTTCTCCGGCCCGAAATGCTGAATTAATTCATCATAGATTAAGCCATGCTGGGCTGTTATCTTTGCGGTTGTATGCCCTGTTGTTCCATTTAAAATAACTCCAGCATCCAATAATACAACTTTCAAGTTTTGTTTAGCCAATAAATAAGCTGCAGTTACTCCCGTAATTCCTCCACCAACGATGCCAACATCTGCTTTAATAGACTCATCAAGCTTTGGAAATGTGGGAAGTTTTACAGAATCCCGCCAATAGGGCTCGGTAAATTGAGGCATTTGAATATCAGTCATATGTAATCGCTCCTTCTTACTATCAAGTAATTATATTATCTCCCAAATTAGTAAGATTATGTATAAAAGCTCTATCACTATTTATGTGACAGAGCTTAAGTAGAAGGATTACTATTATTCTGTAAACAAATTATCCTCTTCACCTTTGTTATGAATTTCTTTAATAACTAACAGGGCATGAAATTGATTTACTATTTCTTTTGTTACGATTTGTTTTTCTTCCAATTGCTCTTTAATATTACCAACAATTTTTCGGAATAAGTCATGATCCCTTGAAAGCATATGTATTTCTTTTGTTATTTCCGGTCTATTTTCCAATAATTCCTTGTAAAATCCTTCATCCTCTGTATCAGCATGGGCAATAACCCTTGTTTCCCAGTACTCGATTAAGGCATTTGCTGCTTTTAAACAGTCTTCTTTGCGATCATCATAAAATAATCTGTCGGTTACATCCGTAATATCCCTTGCTTCAGCATAAGCTCCTTCATGTATGGAACGGTGGGATGCTAACTGCCTGAGTGCTGGTCCTGTACGTGACATAAAAACTCCCCCAATATCAAAATCGTTAATATAAATCTATTGAATATCCCCACATTCATATAATAAATGCAGGGACGTTAAAAAAACATTAATTAATTTCCTTCTTTTTTGCAACCTTAACTTTATGATAAGGTCTTTTATTCCGATATACAACATAATTTCGATTCAAATATTTTAAAGGTAAGCTAAATACGTGAACCAATCTTGTAAAAGGCCAAATTGCAAATAGGACAAAGGCTAGCGAAACATGCAGTTTAAATCCAATAGGTGCCTGAGCCATTGCTAATACCATACCTTCTGATGGTCGTAATGTTAAAATTTCTCTTAACCATGGGCCAATTGTTACCCTATAATCAAATGATCCACCTGTTGCTGTATACCCTGCTGTATTTGTGAAACCAACCAGAACAACGATACCAAGCATGATGAGCGCAACATAATCACTAACAGAACTATTTTTTACAATTCTCTTAACTGCTACCCGTCGTAAAAAGAGAAAGAATCCCCCTATTACTACTGCTAATCCTGCTAAACCGCCAAACCAAATAGCGCCAAAATGGTACATGTCATCGGTTATACCAATTGTATCAAACCATAATTTAGGTATG
Organism: Oceanobacillus sp. NCCP-135; assembly: GCF_059698015.1. Lineage (NCBI taxonomy): Bacteria > Bacillati > Bacillota > Bacilli > Caryophanales > Bacillaceae > Oceanobacillus > Oceanobacillus sp. NCCP-135. Next base: position 54,331 of record NZ_BAAKSZ010000002.1, read on the forward strand.
AGCAGTCCACCAACATGACCAAAAAACACAAAGATTATTCCCCAATGAAATACAGTGCTCCCAAATCTCAATCTTTTTTGTTCCAAAAATTGACTTGATTTCGCAGTCCAACCAAACTGGTCCGTATTATATCTATAAATATGTCCCAGTATAAAGATGGTTAATGAAATATAGGGAAATATAATCCAGAGAAATATATCAAGGTTTGTCATGAAACCCCAACCCTTTCAATTTAAGATACTTTTCGGTTTCTCATCATTTCATTTGAAATTTCAATTGTAGCCTTTAGTAGAAAATGATAATCGCTATCATTTTCTACTAAATCCTGATCCAATTTTAATATTGATTTTGCATGTAATTTCAACATTCTTTGTACATACTTATCTTCAGCTGCTGACAAAAACTCCAAAATCATTGGCAAATAATCTGGGAGCTCTTCTGTCTCGGTTTCCAGGTTGGAATCTGTGACTAGCTGGCGTAATTTCACCAAAGCCTCTCCCCGTTCCCGTGAATCCTTAAATACATTATAAGTTAGATATAATGTTGTGATACCATGAAAGTCAAATGTTTTTACATACCTTTCACATAGCTGATCAAACGGTGTAGATTCCAAGTAATACATAAAAGATGTTAGATAAGCATTTGCAGTAGGGTTTTCGATTGTTGCAATCTCCCTTTTGATCTCAGGTAAAAAGTCATACCATTCTTCTTGTGGATATTGTAAAAATATGGATGTTATTTTATACACCTTTTGGTGAGCTTTCATCTAATTCCCTCCAAAATCCACTTTCATAGTATTCTAATGGATCAGCTTCTGCTGAGCCACCCATACAGCTTCGGCATGCTTCCATAAATTCAAAACCAGCATTACCCTGGTGTGAAAACATGTCACCTGAATCCTCACGGTGTGATTTAGGGATAACATAACGATCTTCATATTTAGCAATTGCAGAAAGCTGATACATTTCTTCTGCTACCTCTTCCGTCATGTCGGCAGCCTCTAGAATGGAATGATCAAATGGCTTATTAAGCTGAACCGAACGCATATACGTACGCATAGCAACAAGCTTCTGAAGTACCTTTTTAATCACACCAGTATCACCTGCTGTAAATAAACTTGCCAAATAATCAATTGGAATCCGGAATTGGTTGATCGTTGGGAAAATAACATCAGGGCTTAATGAATCAACCTGTCCACCTAAAGCATTCATAAAAGGACTTAGTGGTGGAATATACCATACCATTGGCATTGTTCTGTATTCAGGATGTAAAGGTAAAGCGATTTTCTGTTCAACAGCTAATTTATAAACTGGTGACTTTTGTGCAGCTTCTATCCAATCCTCAGGAATTCCTTGTTTAACTGCTTCTTTTTGTATAACGGGGTCAAAAGGGTCTAAAAATGTACCTAATTGAGCCTCATATAAATCTTTTTCATCTTCAACAGATGCAGCTTCAAGCACTTTGTCAGCATCATATAACACAATACCGATATAACGCAGACGACCAACACAGGTTTCAGAACAAATAGTTGGTTGACCATTTTCAATTCTCGGGAAACAAAACGTACACTTTTCCGCTTTGTTTGTTTTCCAGTTGAAATATACTTTCTTATATGGACAGCCTGTCATACAAAAGCGCCAGCTGCGACAGGAATCCTGATCTACCAGTACAATACCATCTTCTTCTCTTTTATACATTGCCCCAGAAGGACAAGAAGATACACAGGATGGATTTTGACAGTGTTCACAAATACGCGGTAAATACATCATAAATGTTTCTTCAAATTCAAATTTGATTTGTTCATCTAGATTACGCATATTAGGATCGTTCTTTCCTGTTTCATGTACACCCGCCAGGTCGTCCTCCCAGTTAGGTCCCCATGTAATATCCATATATTCTCCAGTTAATTGGGACTTAGGACGAGCGACAGGCTGATGATCCTTTTCAGGACTGTTTACTAGGTTTTCATAAGTATATGACCATGGCTCATAGTAGTCATCAATTTCTACCAGATCTCTATTATAGAATATATTAATCAGCTTACTGAATTTCCCACCTGCTTTTAATTCTAATTTTCCATTTTTTAAGTGCCATCCCCCTTTTTTCTCATCATTATTTTCCCATTCTTTCGGATAGCCTACACCAGGTTTTGTTTCCACATTATTCCAATACATATACTCAGTTCCGGGGCGGTTTGTCCAAGTATTGCTACATGTTACACTACATGTATGACAGCCGATACATTTGTCAAGATTCATCACCATTCCAAATTGTGCTTTAATCTTCAAGCCAATCCACCTCTTCCCTTTCCATTTTTCGAATAATTACTTGTTCGTCACGTTGATTACCTGTTGGTCCATAATAGTTAAAGCCATAGCTAAGCTGTGCATATCCTCCAATCATTTGTGTTGGTTTTATATGAATGCGTGTTGGACTATTAAATGTCCCGCCACGTGTTTTCGTAATTTTTGATCCAGGAACATTTATTAATCGATCCTGTACATGATACATATAAACAATTCCACTCGGTATTCTGTGACTCACAACGGCTCTTGCTACGACAACGCCATTACGATTGTACATTTCTATCCAATCATTATCTTTTATATGAACGGACTGTGCATCATCATTGTTTAACCATACATGTGGTCCACCCCTGAATAAGGTCAGCATCGGCAGTGTGTCACCATATGTTGAGTGGTACGACCACTTAAAGTGTGGCGTTAAATAACGCAATGTTATTTCATTCTCAACTGTGTCTGGCTTTCTGTCCCCACTTTGAAATGTCAGCTTCTGAAGTGGAGGCTTGAATGTAGGTAACTCTTCACCAAACTCTAATATCACATCATGATCAAGATAAAAGGACTGTCTTCCTGTCAAAGTTCTGAATGGAATCAGGTGTTCAATATTTGTTGTGAAATTTTTATAACGTCTGTTTCCGGTTGCTGATCCGCTAAAGACCGGTGAGGACAGTACTTGTCTTGGTTGTGTTGTTATATCATTAAATGAAAATCTTTCCTCAGATCGTTCAATAACCAGATCTGTCAGGTTCTCCTGCCCGGATTTATTTTCCAGAGCTTTCCAGGCCTTCATTGCCAATGATCCGTTTGTTGTACTTGATAATGTTAAAATTGATTCGGCAGCCTGTCTGTCTGTATCCAAGCTTGGTAATCCTTTAATATGTTTGGTCCGTTTATTGGTCCCTGATAGTTTTTTCAGTAAGTCATATTCTTCCTCAGCATTCCATGAAATTCCTTTGGCTCCAATCTGACCACGTGCTTTATCACCCAGGGAAATGAATTTTTCATAGACTTTTGAAAACTCCCGTTCAACTACTTGGATTTTAGGGAAGTTAACCCCCGGTACAGGTTCGAATTCACCATATTTCCAATCTGGAATTGTTCCATATGCCTGTTGAATTTCATCCTTTGTATCATGTAATAGTGGTGATGTGACAACATCTTTAATAGGATCCGGAAAATACGTTTCAGCCATTTCAGAGAATTTTTTAGCTAACGACTTAAACGCATTCCAGTCAGATCTTGATTCCCATGGTGTTGATATTGCCGGATTAAAAGGATGAACAAAAGGATGCATATCCGTACTTGATAAATCATGTTTTTCATACCATGTTGCTGCAGGTAAAACAATATCTGAATATAGACCGGTTCCACTCATGCGGAAATCATAATTTATAAGTAAATCCAGTTTTCCTTCAGGTACTTCTTCAATCCATTTGATCTCATTTGTGTTTTTTTCTTCTTCCTGTTCACTTAATGTTCCTTCATGGGTTCCAAGTAAGTGTTTTAAGAAGTATTCATGCCCTTTCGCTGAACTTCCAATCAGATTGGCACGCCATACAAACAGGAGTTTTGGAAAGTTATTTGGATCCCCAGGATTATCAATAGCAAACTCCATATCACCCGATTTTATCTGTTCAACAATGGATTGAACAACTTCTTCATTTGGTTTATTTCCAACTAATTTTGTCGAGTTTTTATCGAATTGTGGATAAGATGGTAACCATCCCAGCCTTGCTGCAAGTGAATTATAATCTCCTAAATGCTCATAGCGACCTTTTTTAGTTAATGGTGATATCAATTGATCTACCTTTTGGTCATCATATCGCCATTGTTCAGTTGCAAAATAGAAAAAGGATGTCCCAGCATGAAGTCGTGCAGGTATGCCCCAATCTTTAGCCATTGCGACAGTTTGGAAACCTTCAAGTGGTCTGACTTTTTCCTGTCCTACATAATGTGCCCATCCACCACCATTAACCCCTTCACAGCCTGTTAGCAGAACCATATTTAAAATGGCCCGGTATATCATATCCGAGTGATACCAATGATTAATTCCGGATCCCATTATAATCATGGAACGCCCATTGGAATCAATTGCGTTTTGGGCAAACTCTCTGGCAATCTGTGCGACATCTTCAGCAGGTACTCCACTTAATTTCTCCTGCCAGGCTGGAGTAAATGGTGCATTTTCATCCTCATAACTGATTTTATCCTCACCTGGTAAATCTCTGGTTACACCACAATTAGCCAGCATTAAATCAAAGACTGTGGTTATATATTGCTCTTTGCCGTCAATGGTGACTTTTTTAACTGGAACTTTACGTTTGTATATCTTTCGGTCAGCAGCCATAAACTCCGGAAAACTTACATCTACCACATCATCAGAGTGATCAATCAGCGATAAAACCGGGTCAATCTCACCAAGCTGATTGTCGGTGTCGCGTAAATGCAAATTCCAGGTTTTATTATCTTCCCAACGGTGGCCGATAGTCCCATCAGGCACTGCATACGAGCCGGTTTTATTATCAAAAACTACTGTTTTCCATGCGGCATTGCTAATGTCCATATCAAGGTTTTCAGCACGGAGAAATTTTCCTGATCGCAGATTCTCTCCATCCTGAACCAAAGTGATCAAAAATGGAAGATCCGTATATTTCTTAACATAATCATTGAAATAAGGCGTTTGCTGATCAACATAATACTCCTTTAAAATCACATGTGTCATTGCCATGCCAAGTGCTGCATCCATCCCGGCTTGTACAGACAGCCAGTTGTCTGCAAATTTCACGTATTCTGCGTAATCAGGAGCAACCGCAACAACTTTTGTTCCTTTATATCTGGCTTCTACCATAAAATGTGAATCCGGTGTACGTGTTTGCGGCAGATTTGATCCCCAAACTAAAAGATAACTTGAATTATACCAATCTGAACTTTCGGGAACGTCCGTTTGCTCTCCCCAAATTTGCGGAGATGCCGGTGGTAAATCTGCATACCAATCATAAAAACTTAAAAGTGAACCACCTATCAGATTTAAAAATCGTGCTCCACTTGAATAACTAACCATTGACATGGCAGGAATTGGCGAAAAGCCAAAAATTCTGTCAGGTCCTTCTTTTTGGATGGTGTGAATAATGGATGAAGAAATAAGTGTATTAATCTCTTCCCATGTTGTTCGGACAAAACCACCTTTACCGCGTGCTGATTTGTAACGCTGTGATTTTACCGGATCTTCTGCAATACTTTTCCATGCTTTTACAGGATCCCTTTGTTCGGCCAATGCTGCCGACCAAATTTTCAATAAAGATGATCGAATGTAAGGATAACGCACTCGATGCGGACTATACGTATACCACGAAAAGCTTGCCCCCCTCGGACAACCTCTTGGTTCATATTCCGGCATATCGGGTCCTGTAGAAGGGTAATCTGTTTGTTGTGTTTCCCATGCAATAATCCCGTCTTTGACATGCACCTTCCAACTACACGAACCTGTACAGTTAACACCATGCGTAGTTCGAACAATTTTGTCATGCTGCCATCTGCTTCGATATACCTTTTCTGTGTTTCGATCCTGTGGTGATCGTTCATATTGATCATTGAGTTTCTCAGATTTACCAAAATAAGATAATCTTTTCCATAAAGGGGTAGATGTTTTTTTCATTTGGCACCTCCAGTAATTCAGCTAAATTACTACAATTTTGAAAATATATATTATTTTTAGGATAACATGTATAATTAGGTACCACAAACAATATATGGAAATATTGGAATTGGTGTGATATTTATCACGTTTTGCAAAAAACATTGAAATTTTAGGTTTACAATACAAAGCATGTCCAATTTCAGGGATTTTATTGTAAGAATATGGTTTTTTATAATGGAATGGGGGATATATAGTATAATAAAGCAATTACAAAGAGGTGATTTTCATATGAATAAACATTTAATAATCAGTGGTCGGGTACAAGGTGTCGGATTTAGATATACTGCACAGATAAAAGCTATAGAACATCGACTCGTTGGATGGGTACGCAATAAAATGGATGGTACTGTTGAAATGGAGGTTGAAGGAACAAAACAGCAACTGGATTCCTTTATAATTGAGTTGAAATCAGGCCTGAATCGATTTATTCAAGTAGAAAATATTGAGGAAACTATTTCAGATGAGGAAAAAGGATATAAGAATTTTTCAATAAAATAATGCCGCTGACCAGTTGGGTGAGCGGCAGCTTTTTAGTTATTTCTCTTCAAAAAACTTACGATTTAATGCGATATATTCATTTTCTTTTTCAGGTACTTCATCTTCCATATATATTGCTTCAACAGGACACACTGCTTCACATGCCCCACAATCAATACAGATATCCGGATCTATATAGAACATATCTTTTCCTTCTTCTATACAATCAACAGGACAAACTTCTACACATTCTCCTGATTTTTCATCTTTACAAGGTGATGTTATTATAAAAGCCAAGTAAATCTCCTCCTTCAAGTGCTTACAATAAATGTTTGTTTATATATAAGTTAATCATTGCCATTATAACGCATTTTCACTAAAAAATAAAAGATTCATCTTTTTATTTTTCAATCATACTATTTATTATTCGTTACTTAAGGGAGAGAATATAATGGAAATATCTGTTCGTGCTGGAGATACTTTTTGGTACTATAGTCGACTATTTGGAATACCGATGATATTAATGGAAAGCTCTAACCACAACTAGCTGGAAATCAACTTGTGATCGGTCAGCAGGTTCCAATACCTGGATATGTCTTAAGCGAATATACGGTTAAAGAAAATGATTCCTTATGGTCGATTTCAATTAATAATAATATTCCCCTTGATAGCATGACTTTGGTTAATCCAATGATCGAACCTGTTAATCTGCAAATTGGCCAGGAACTCTTAATTCCTCAGCAGATACGTGAGCTAATCGTTTCAGATATCCATCATTACACGTATGAAAAGATGCTCCAAGATATTCAGCGGTTACGAGCTATTTATCCATTTATATTTAGACAAGCAATTGGGAGTTCAGTTATGGGAAAAGAATTAATTGAATTACAGATAGGTTCGGGATCAAAAGAACTTCATTTGAACGGTTCCTTCCATGCAAATGAATGGATAACAACACCCGTCATTATGAGGTTTATCAATCAATATGCTCTTTCACTTACAAATAATCTGCCAATTAGGGCTATATTTATGCTTCCACTGTATATGGATACAGTGTTATCTGTTGTACCTATGGTAAACCCGGATGGTGTAAACCTTGTGTTAAATGGATCATCTGCGGCGGAAAAACTGCAAGATAGCGTACTGGCTATTAACAACCAAAGTGAAGATTTTTCCAATTGGAAAGCAAATATTAATGGAGTAGATTTAAATAATCAGTATCCAGCATTATGGGAAATAGAAGCAGAACGTAAACCAACAACTCCCGAGTCAAGAGACTACCCGGGTCCCTGGCCACTCTCAGAGCCAGAGTCAATGGCTATGGCAGAACTAGCCAGGTCAAGAGATTTTTTGCGTGTAAATGCATTTCATACACAAGGTAAAGAGATATATTGGGGATTTGAAGGATTAGAGCCTCCTGTTTCTGAAGTAATCGTAAATGAATATGCACAGGTCAGCGGGTATACACCAATCCAGTATGTTGACAGTTTCGCAGGATATAAGGATTGGTTTATTCAGGATTTCAGAAGACCTGGATTTACCGTAGAGCTCGGCAGTGGAATAAATCCATTACCAATCGAACAATTTGAGGAAATCTATCAGGAAAGTTTAGGAATTATGCTGGCAAACTTATATTTATAATACCCTTTTAGTTCTCTTTTTTCCATAAACATTCCACTGATGTATTATTTTCCATATAATTAATCAAATAGACATCCGGATTATTTAGTTCTTTCCATTGGTCAAAACCAAAATTTTTATCAAATTGGTGAAGCAATAATGCTAATAAATTTCCGTGACTTACCAAAATCACATTATGAATTCGATCATCCATATAAATCGATTCAAGGATTGGAGTCACCCTTTGAACTGCATCGTTGGCTGACTCTCCCCCAGGCAAAGAAAAATGATGATCATTAAAGGAATGCTCTAATACTTCCATCCAGTCGTCAATTGGTTCTTCACTTACTATACGTTCTTTTAATCGGTTATCAATTTCAATTTCAATCTTTTCTTTTTCAGCATATGGTTTTAGGCTTTCAATTGCACGTAAATAAGGACTTGAGATAATTTTATCAATTTTTATATTCTGTTCACTAAAAAAAACTGAAAGCAGATGAGCTTGCCTCATTCCAATCGTTGTTAATGGTGAATCCATATGTTGCCCATCAGCGGTACAATGACGAACGAAGTAAATTTTTTTCATTTTGGCTCATTCCCTTTTTATGTGGATTTAGGTAACTCTATTTAACTTTCAAAATAGTAAATAAATTATATCATCAATCGACAAAATTATAAACCATCTAACCATGAAAAATAACAGGAAAATTCCCTGTTATTTAATTTCTTTAAAATACTCTTTTAGAAACCCGCCTACTCTTTTACTATTATCAATAATAAAATAGAATTCATCTGTTTCATTTTTGACATCATATTTTTTTCCAGGTGTTAATTTATCATGTACAATGAATTTTTTAGCATCAGCATGTACACATTCAATTTGTTTTATAGTATCTCTTTTTTCCCAATTTAAATGTATCATTTCCCTAATCAGTCTCCAATTTATAATTTTAGTTTACATAATAATAATATGGTCTACTTTCATTTATTATTTAGGCTTTTCTCACAAGATTTCTTTATAATAAAAGATGACGTATCTTTAAGTTTATTCTAAAGCATGTGCTGTTGCTGCCGTTCGGGAGCGCAATGTATAGCTTTTGCGTTAAAACAACATTCCTATTAGAAACCATATTATTTAAAAAGATATAAGTATTTTTCATAACCTTTTTCAATCATTTCCTCTTTAGGAATAAAACGCATAGCTGCTGAATTCATACAATAACGTAGACCACCAGCTTCCTTTGGTCCATCTTCAAACACATGTCCAAGATGAGAATCTGCTGATTTACTTCTTACTTCTGTTCGAATCATACCATGTGTTGTATCTGTTTTTTCGGTTAATTGGTAGTTATCGACAGGTTTTGTAAAGCTTGGCCAACCACAACCCGCATCAAATTTATTTTTTGAAGAAAACAATACATCACCGGATATTATATCAACATAGACACCCTCTTTTTCGTTATCCCAATATTCATTTTGAAATGGTCTTTCTGTACCATTTTCTTGTGTAACACTATATTGAATTGATGTTAACTTCTCTTTCAAATCTGCTTTATCTATATTTTGTTTCCAGTTATTTTTAATAAAGTCTTCCCTCCCAGATCCCTTTTTATATAATCGATAATGAAAAGATTGTTTTTTATAATAATCTTGATGATTTTCCTCGGCTCTGTAAAATGTTTTCTCAGGAAGAATCTTTGTCACTATTGGTTTCGAAAACCTGCCACTAGACTCTAAGTTCTGTTTGGATGTTTCCGCTATTAATTTTTGCTCTTCATTATGGTAAAAAATAGCTGTCTGATAAGATTCTCCTCTATCATGAAACTGCCCTCCCGTATCGGTGGGATCAATTTGTTGCCAAAATGTATTGACTAATTCCTCATAAGACATAATAGTTGGATTAAATGTGATTTGAACTGCTTCCAAGTGACCAGTTGTATTTGAACACACTTGTTCATAGGTTGGATTATGAGTAGTTCCACCTGTATAGCCAGAAATAACTTCTACTATCCCAGGTCTTTTGTCAAATGGTTCCACCATACACCAAAAGCATCCACCAGCAAATGTTGCAATTTCATTATTTGAAGTCATTTTATACCTCCCATGCTAGATTTATTTGTATCTCTATTTTTTCGTTAATTGTAATAAAAATCAAGTTGTTTGACTTATAATTATATAAATAGTTTTGGGGTCGATTTTCCATTATTATTATTTGATTTAGACGTAGTTTCATTTTTTGTTTCATTTGGAGAAATATACTGTTCTTCATCAATTTCCTCATCTGTACTCTCTATCTCTTTAAATGCTTTTATCATTTTATACATTGCAGGTAAATTTTTAACCATTGGTCCGTATTCCTGTACGATGGGAGCAGTTGATTGCACTACTTTTAATACTTGCTGAACATTTGATAATGTTTTTGATAGACCTCCAACTCCTTTATTGACCATATTTGCTGCAGACTGTGGTTGTGTAAAATGCTGCATGATATTTGGAATGTTATTTCTTTGCGCAGGATGGTTTAGACCTTGATTTGGAAACATAAAATGATTTGAACCATGGCGCATACGACCTGTATTGTAATTTCTAGGTCGTTGATTAGGAATCAACATGAAAATCCCCCTCAGTTATTGTTATCTAGTTTATTGTACGTGGTTAACTTAAAATGGTGTAGGCTAAATATTTTTTAATATTAATGAACTCATTAAAATATTTGAAATAATATATATTTCCCGGGTAACCGCAAAAAATAACAATATTTTACATGTAATGCGGTTTTTAACGACAAAAAATGTTTGCTTTAAGTTCAGTTAAATACATATATTTTCAGGAGTCTAATTTTTTAAATTTTACAATAATTGATCAAACGTTTGTTTGAAAATTATTATTATCTATTCCCTCCTAATTATTAGATATTATTTATATATTGAATTAAGAACCTATGTTCGTGTATAATGGATAATGAGGTGATATTGAAATGCAGCAAGATAGAGGTTCGATTAAGTGGACATCATTAATGCTACCGGAGCATGTAGAATTACTTAAGGAATTATGGCTGGAGGACAAAAGAATAACCAAGCCAGTACTTGATTCTCAAGAAGTAGAAATAATAAATGATCAGTTAATTTATGCATTTACACAGCGATATCCTGCTATTCTATCTGTTTACAAAAATGGTGCAATCATTGATTATATTGGAATAGTAATTAAATTGGATAAGAATACGAATCATGTTTGGTTACGGATAAATAAATACGAGGAAGTAACTGTTGACTTTAAAAATATTATATCGATCTCGCTAAAATAAATAAACAGCGCTGAAGCTATCAAGCGCTGTTTTAATCAATCTTCCTTTAGTTTGAATAATTCCCATAGTTCATCAAAAACAATTAAAGCATGAATAAAAGGACTATTCCATTCCAGATAATTGCTTATTTCATCATAATCATCCGAGTATTTCGGGAAATTATGATCAAAAAATGCCCAATCTGCCAATCGGCTTTTATTATCTGGTTGTTTTTTTCCTCTAAATGTCATTAGAAATTGATAAAATGACTGCATTTTCCCACCCCACTATTAAAAACTATCCTGCTCCATAAATTTTTGGTGTTTACGAAGTTTTTTGCGATATATAACTGCTGCTAGATAAATACTGATTTCATAAAGAATAATCAATGGTATTGCAACAGTAATTTGCAGAATAAAATCGGGTGGTGTGACGATGGTTCCAATAATAATCAGAATAAAATATGCGTATTTCCTTGTTTTTCTCATGAAGTCAGGAGTAAGTATTCCCAAGCTCGTCAGAAACATTGCAATCATTGGAATTTCAAAAAGCACAGCAAAAGGTAGTGTTATACGCAATAAAAATTTAAAGTATTTATCCACTGTAAACATTTCATTGAACATACCATCATTTAAAGATAGTAAAAATGGCATGATTAATTTAATAAACATAATATATCCAAACACCAATCCACCTATGAACAACAAAAATATAGCAGGAATATAAGCAAGAGATGCTTTTCTTTCAATAGGTGTTAAGCCAGGCTTGATAAATGCCCAAATCTGAAAAGCCAAGATAGGAAGTGTTCCAGCGATTGCAACAAGTCCAGCCATTGTAAAGTGAATCCAGATAATTTCACCAGGACTGATAACGGTCAATTGAAAGTCTAAATCATTGACAAAAAACCAATAAATATCTTTAACATATATAAAACCAACAATAAAAAATAGGATAAAGAATACTGCTGTAACAATAAGTCTGTTTCTTAGCTCAGATAGATGGCCAACTACATTCATTTCTTTTTCGTTATCGAATTGTTGTTCTTCAGACATTCCTTTACACTCCCTAACGCATGAGCACAAAAGAAGATGTAAGGCAACACCCTTACACCTTCATCAAATCCACTTTAAGAGGTTGTTCAAAAAGTCCGGTAAAATGACACAACAAGATAGGGATCTTAACACGCCCTTGAAAAGAAAAACACTTTTTCCCTAGGGAAGAGGTGAATTCAGGGAAGCTAATCCTGTGATTGAAACCATACCACGTAGGACGTCTAGATCCTTTCTATCTTCCTGATTGAACACGCACTTGATTGTAAATTACTTTTTGTTATCATTACTGTTTGCTTCATCGCCTACAATATCTTTTGTAGCATTCTTAAATTCTTTTAGCGAGCTGCCAAAGGCCTTACCGATCTCCGGAAGCTTAGATGGACCAAAAATGACTAATGCTACAATTAGAATTAAAATTAACCCTGGGATGCCAATACTACTAAACATTTAAATCACTCCGAAAGATTATTTGCTTTCTTCCCCTTTAACAAGTGTTTTTGCTTCCTTAATTTCATCAGAGGCATCACTTGTTAGATCACGGGCCGAGCTTTTGAATTCACGCAGTGTCTGTCCAGCAGCCTTGCCGATTTCCGGAAGTTTTTTTGGACCAAAAATGACTAATGCTATGACTAAAATTAAAATTAATCCTGGTATCCCTATACTGGATAACATAAGTACACCTTCTTTGTAAGTTAGTATTAATTATAATGCAACTTTGCGAAAACATCAGTAAATTTTTTAATAAATATACATAATGTTCATCATCAGCTAAACTGTAATTCGTTTATAGTTTAACATGTTCTCCTATTATTAAACAAGCCATAATAATTTTGCCTGTTCATAATCAGAAGGGTTGTTCATATTAAAAAAATGCTTTTGTAAAACCGCACTGGAAATATCGTTAAAATCAGTTACGAAATTAACCTGTACATCCTCAAAAAAACCTTTTACTTTTAGTACATCTCTATTTAAATTCTCCTGAATTTTTGGCAGGACATTCTTTGTATAGATCCCGGAAAGTGGATGTTGTTGGCCATCAAAAATAGGAACCACTGCATCGTAGCCTTCCAATTGATTTAATAAATACTTGTATACTTTCCTACTGATTAAAGGCATATCACACGCTGCAATTAGAAATGCATCGGCATTTTTATGATACATAGCTGTTTCAAATCCCGCCAATGGGCCTTTATCTATATACCTATCACTAATAATTTCTAAATTTAGAAAATCATATACGGAAGGCTCATTGGCAATAATAATAACTTCATCTGTCAATGTTTGAAGTTCGTTTACGATATGTTCCATTACTGATTTATTGCCCAGTGTCAATAAAGATTTATTTGTTCCCATTCTGGAGGATTTTCCACCAGAAAGAACAACCCCACATATATGCATAGTCTCTCCTCTATCCATTATTTTCGATCATATTGTAAAAAATAATAATCGTACGGGTTTGTATCATTCTTTTCCCCTTTTACTTTTGAAGTTAAATTCCATTGTTCTGCCGGAAATCCAGGAAAGTAAGTATCGCCATTAAATGCTTCATCAATATAAGTAATATACATTCGATCAGCGTAATCTATAACTTGTTCGAATATGTTTCCCCCACCGATGACGAAATATTCCTTATCCGGATTGGATTTATTCCATTCCTGTATCGTTTTCAAATCATTAACTACTTTCACATTGTCCGGAAAGCCTGTCTGTTTTTTAGAAATGATAACATTTTCTCTATTTGGTAATGCTCCACCCATGGATTCAAATGTTTTTCTTCCCATAATAACCGTTTGCCCGGTAGTCTTTTCTTTAAAGAAACGCAAATCTTTTGGCAAGTGCCAGGGTAAATCTTTATTAAGTCCGATAACATTATTCTTGTCCATAGCTAATAACAGTGATATCAATGCAGAAAACCCTCCCTATATTTTTATACAGCAATCGGTGCTTTAATTGTTGGATGTGGATTGTAATCAATTATTTCAAAATCATTCAATTCAAAATCAAAAATAGAATTCTTATCCTGATTAATTTTAAGTTGTGGAAACGGACGTATTTCGCGATTGAGTTGCGTGTTTACCTGTTCTACATGATTTGCATATATATGTGTATCTCCCAAAGTATGAACAAATTCCCCGACCTTTAGATTGCATTCATGGGCAATTAAATAAGTTAATAATGCATAGCTCGCAATATTAAATGGAACCCCGAGAAAGACATCTGCACTTCGTTGATAAAGCTGGCAAGATAATTTTCCGTCAGCTACATAGAATTGAAATAATGTGTGACAAGGGGGCAGTGCCATATTGGGTACATCTGCCGGATTCCAGGCAGAAATTAGATGGCGACGTGAATCCGGATACTTACGGATGGATTCAATTACCTCCTTCAATTGATCGATTGTTTCATTTTTAGCAGTCTTCCACTCTCTCCACTGTTTTCCATACACAGAACCCAAGTCCCCGAACTTTAGAGCGAAATCTTCATCTTTTAGAATTTTTTCTTTGAATAGTTCCATCTGTTGTTGATATTGTTCATTGAAATCCGGTTCTATCTGACTACGTATTCCGAAATCGGTCATATCCGGACCTGAATATTCGTTGCTTTTCACCCATTTTTCAAAAGCCCACTCATTCCAGATATTATTATTATTTTGCAGCAGATAACGAATATTTGTATCTCCTTTTATAAACCAGAGAAGTTCACTGGCAACTAAACGAAATGGGATTTTTTTTGTAGTAAGTAAGGGAAACCCCTCATTTAAATTAAATCGCATTTGATGACCGAAAACGGAGTATGTGCCAGTATTTGTCCGATCTTCCTTCTTTTTTCCATTTTCTAAAATATATTCACATAAATTTAAGTATGCTTGTTCGCCTGTAACCATATAATCCCCTCCAGCTATATTACTTTTTCGCATCTTTATCTTGCATTTATTGTAACATAAACGCAACGTATGAAGTATTGTTTTAATATAAGACTCTTTAAGACCAATTTATCTACATCGATTTAACCAGGCGTGTACAGTGAAGATAAAAGCACTGCACAAAAGACATGACAGTACTTTCAAAAACAATCAAATTGGAGGAGTATCCTCCAATTTGATTGTTCACTACCACTCTTTATAAAATTGTTTCAGGAAAATCTCCATAAACTTATGTCTCTCTTCAGCTATTTCCATTGCAGTTGATGTATGCAATAAATCTCTTATTTTTAAGAGCTTATCATAAAAATGCTGAATCGAGTTCTTTGTGATCTCTGGATGATAAATCGGTTGTCTACTTGCTCCACCATAGGCGAAGGTTCTTGCAATACCGATTGCACCAATTGCATCAATTCTATCAGCATCCTGGACAATCTTACCTTCCAGTGTTATTGGATCATCCCCCTTACTGAAAGAGACATCCTTGATAGCTTCATTTATTTGGATTAGATCAGACTTGGAGATACCTATTGTTTCTAAAAAAGTATTCAAATCCTTGAATACTGCTCCTGGATTTGTAAACAGTTTGAAATCTCCAATATCATGCACCCAGGCTGCCACTTCACAAATAAATACATCAGCATTTTCTTTTTCAGCTATTGTTTTTGCCAGTCCAGCAACACGTTTCATATGGTAAAAGTCATGTCCGCTTGAATCGTTATGAAAGTAGTTGAACACGTAGTCCTCAATCTTTTTTAATTTCATTTCGTTTGTCACTAAAATAAACCAACTATTTTTCCGTCATCAGTAATATCCATATTTAATGCTGCCGGTTTCTTTGGCAAACCAGGCATTGTCATCATATCACCCGTTAAAACAACAATAAAACCTGCACCTATCGATGGACGCATTTCTCTGATTGAAATAGTAAACCCTTTAGGTCTGCCGAGTAGCGAAGGATCATCTGACAGAGAATACTGGGTTTTTGCCATACATATTGGTAGCTTACCCCACCCTTGTTTTTCATAAAAAGTAATTTGTTTTTTTGCTTTGGGTGATAGTTCAATGTCATCTGCACCATAAACGGTTTGCGCTATTTTTCTAATTTTAGTTTCCAAGGTTTCTTCTGTTTCATAGATTTGTTTAAAGTTTCTTTCTGATGTTTCTGTTTTTTTCATGATCTTTTCAGCTAAAAGAATGCCGCCCTCTCCCCCTTTGGCCCACACGTCTGTTAATGCTACTTCAACACCTCTTGATTTACACCAGTTTTCGATAAAATCTGTTTCCGCTGCTGTATCTGTAGGGAATTTATTGATGGCAACTACAAAAGGAAGTCCAAAATTTTCTATCGTTTCCATATGTTTTTTCAGATTTTCCATACCTGCTTTTAAGGCATCGACATTTTCTTCTGTTAGGTTATCTTTCGCAACACCGCCATGCATTTTTAAAGCACGTACGGTTGCAACAATAACCACTGCAGCCGTATCAAAATCTCCGGCACGCGATTTAATATCAAGGAATTTTTCCGCACCAAGATCAGCTCCAAAGCCTGCTTCAGTTACCACAAAATCTCCTAATTTTGCTGCTGTTTTTGTTGCCATAATGCTATTGCAGCCATGAGCAATATTTGCAAATGGACCCCCGTGAATAATTGCGGGAGTATTTTCGATGGTTTGTACCAGATTTGGTTTGATTGCATCCTTTAATAGTAATGTTAATGCACCTTCAATTTTTAAATCCTTAACCATAACTGGCTCCTCATCATATGTATAGCCAATTACTATTTTTGCAATTCTGGCCTTTAAATCCTCAAGACTTGTTGCTAAACATAATATGGCCATAATTTCTGAAGCAACTGTAATATTAAAGCCATCTTCACGAGGAACACCACGTAAAGGACCGCCCAGTCCAACAACAATTTGGCGCAGGGAACGGTCATTCATATCCATTACCCGTTTCCACTCTATTCTTCTAGGATCAATATTTAGATTATTGCCGCGGTGAATATGATTATCAATCATTGCTGACAACGCATTATTAGCACTTGTTATTGCGTGAAGGTCTCCAGTGAAATGAAGATTGATA
Organism: Oceanobacillus sp. NCCP-135; assembly: GCF_059698015.1. Taxonomy (NCBI): domain Bacteria; kingdom Bacillati; phylum Bacillota; class Bacilli; order Caryophanales; family Bacillaceae; genus Oceanobacillus; species Oceanobacillus sp. NCCP-135. Next base: position 71,771 of record NZ_BAAKSZ010000002.1, read on the forward strand.
TCTTCCATTGGCAGCACCTGTGAAAACCCACCTCCAGCTGCTCCACCTTTCATTCCCATTACAGGACCAAGTGATGGCTCACGAAGTGCAATAACTGCATTTTTGCCAATTTTATTTAGTGCCTGCCCCAGTCCTACTGTAACTGTCGACTTCCCTTCTCCAGCTGGTGTAGGATTTATTGATGTCACTAAAATGATTTTACCATCAGGACGATCTTTAAATTTATTCAATAAATTATCGGAGAGCTTTGCCTTTGTGTGACCATATGGCTCCCAATCTCCCTCGGCTAAATCAAGTCCTGATGCAATTTCCCCAATTGGTTTAAGTGTTGCCTGTTGAGCTATTTCGATATCCGTTTTCATATTACTTGCTCCCTTCGTATTTCCTATACTAGTAGTATACCTTTTATTGTGATTTGTTTCATTTATTCCACAACTATTATAAAGCGTTTTCATTATATCATTTTTTTGCTTTAAAGTGATGGCAAATTCTTGACAGTGCTATGCAAATAAGCTATATTAGGGGCAAGCAAAGAAGAGGTATGGAATCATTAATGACACAGGCAGCTTCTATAGAAGTGGATGTAATAGTGATCCTACACTTCTATAGGGCTGTCTTCTTTGATATTCTGTTATTCTGCTTTGTATTAACTATTAACACGTTTTACGTGAAAGTTTTTAGGAGGATTATTTACATGGAAAACGGAGTAGTAAAATGGTTTAACGCAGAAAAGGGTTATGGCTTTATCCAATTAGAAGAGGGAAATGATGTGTTCGTACATTATTCAGCAATCCAGGAAGAAGGCTTTAAATCATTGGAAGAAGGACAAGAAGTCTCTTTTGAAATTGTTGAAGGCGAACGTGGTCCACAAGCAGCCAATGTAATGAAAAAATAACAGTAAAATACAAGCGGTGATCTTAACTGATTGCCGCTTTTTTTATTTATAAGTAAAGGAAGAAGGTCTTGTCTTCCTCCTTTACTTATATAGAAGCTTTAGATAATACCTTTTCTTCTTGTGGGATCTTTAATAAAAAAATATAAAAAATCGGATAAATAAATGCGTTCATATATGCTCCAAATAGTAACGCAACTATAAACATTTCCAGTACTACAATTATTTTGTCCGGAAATTTTGTATATTTATATGGTCCCTTTTTTAACAATAAAACTCTGGGAAATACGATATTTTTTGTATTCCAGAATCTCCCTAATGATCGAATACACCAAATTCTCCCCAACTGTGTGCCAATAAAGATAAGTAAAAATAAGATATTCAATTCGTTGACAGGTTTTCCTGTCAGCAAAAGCTCAAAAAGTATGGAAAGATAAAATAGGATAGAAAACACTGCAATCCATTTATATCTTCTTTCGCCCTTTACAATCCCTCCCCTCTCCTTCATCCATTTCTCATTTCTCTTAGAAACTTTCAACTCATATAAACGCTGTATACCAATATAAGTAATAAATAGCCATATCCAGATTGCCATCATTATATCCTCTCCAATTGTTCGAACTAAGCAATTATAGTCCATTTATTAGGGATAGTATGTTCTCTTTTTCAAGAATTATTAACAAATAAGTCACATTTCAGCCACAAACTTTATTAACCAAAAAGTTAGTAAAACACTTATATGTTACAACTTCCGAGTTATTGAACAAATTGTGAAACGTCTTCTAGTGCCATTATTTCTATTAATAAAATGTGTATGATGAAAACAAGAGCAAATATCCTACAGTGAAGGGGTGAATCAAATGAGTAATGTTCAGGAAAGAAGATCAAAAACAAATACACAAAAAAGTGAACCAAATTTAAAAGGTACATTTATTTCTGTGTTACTAGTTGGTCTATTTCTTATTGTTAGCTGGGTTGGGGTATATATACTTTTTATTGTTAGATAAAGATAAATAAAACAGGGAGTGTTCGCAATGCATTTTCACAAATACGAAAAGCTATGGTTGGTATTTGGAATAGGTTCACTAATTATTTTTTTAATTGTTCTTGGTTTCGGGGCATTTTGGCAAGGTACACATCCGCAAAGTCATGGAGCGACGATTGACCCGGAAAATATCGAAGCACATGACGCTTTTAAACCAGAAAATCTGGGAGTTACAAAAGTTAATGAAGATAAGTACATTGTCAACATTGTATCTTCAGCATTTAATTATAATTTTGGAGTGGATGATGATGGTTCACCGGTGAAAAATATTCGCATACCAAAAGGTTCAACCGTATTATTTCAAGTAACAACAACGGATGTTGTCCATGGCTTCAATGTTGCTGGTACAAATGTAAATATGATGGTAGAGCCAGGATATATCAGCAGCATTGAAACGGTACTCAACAATCCTGGAGAATTTACAATTGTTTGTAATGAATATTGTGGTGTAGGACATCATTTAATGTTTGCGACAATGGAGGTGTATGAATAATGGCTATTAAAAAACTAGCAGAATCAAAACAGGATTCCAGATTGCCTTTAACTATTTCAAAACCGGAATCCAGACTATATATGTCCTTTATGTATGTAGCTTTCATATCTTTATTCATCGGTGGAATGATGGGGCTTTTACAAACATTGGTTAGGTCAGGAACTATCACATTACCATGGGGAATTGATTATTATCAAATTTTAACACTACATGGGGTAATCCTTGCTCTTATTTTAACAACCTATTTTATTATCGGATTTCAATTTTCCTTAATGGGGAAAACAGTTGGCATGTCACAGAAACAGCGAAAAGCTGCCTGGTTGAGCTTTTGGGTTATGGTTATTGGTACAATCATGACTGCAATAACCATCTTGCTTGGAAAAGCGAATGTGCTTTACACATTCTATGCACCACTGAAAGCTCATCCTGCATTTTATATAGGTTTGTCTCTCGTGATTATTGGAAGCTGGATTGCAGCAACTGTTAATTTCCGTCAGCTATATGTCTGGAAAAAGAAACATTCAGGTGAAAAGTCACCTTTATTGGCATTCATGGTTACGATTAATATGTTAATGTGGGTTATTGCCTCCCTTGGGGTTGCCGTTTCAGTTGTTGTTCAATTTATCCCTTGGTCTTTAGGGTATGCTGAAACGATCAATGTTCTAATCAGCAGAACATTATTCTGGTATTTCGGGCATCCACTGGTTTATTTTTGGTTACTACCTGCCTACATGGCCTGGTATGCAATAATTCCTAAAATCATAGGTGGAAAGTTATTTAGTGATTCGCTTGCCAGATTAGCATTTATATTATTATTATTTTTCTCCATTCCTGTTGGGTTTCATCATCAGCTAACAGAGCCGGGGATTGATCCAACATGGAAGTTTATTCAAGTTGTACTAACCTTTATGGTTGTTATTCCAAGTTTAATGACTGCATTTTCAATCTTTGCTACATTCGAAATTACCGGACGCCGCAAAGGATTTAAAGGTTTGTTTGGCTGGTTTAAACACCTTCCCTGGAAAGACGTTCGTTTCCTTGCCCCAATGATCGGTATGCTTGCATTTATTCCAGGTGGAGCAGGTGGTATTATTAATGCTTCTCACCAAGTAAATGCAGTTGTTCATAATACGATATGGGTTACCGGGCATTTTCATATAACTGCTGCAACAACTGTAATACTTACTTTCTTCGGTATTACGTATTGGTTAATTCCGCATCTTACTGGTAGAACTTTAACCAAATCGATAAACAGACTAGGCATTATCCAAGCAATTATCTGGACAGTTGGTATGACAATTATGTCAGGGGCGATGCACATTCAAGGTCTTTTAGGTGGGCCAAGACGCTCATCATTCTCTGAGTATGGCGCAACAGAACAGGCAACGGAATGGATCGGATACCAGATGGCACAAGCTATAGGAGGTTCCATTCTCTTCATAGGTATATTGTTAATGGTTTATATATTCATTAAATTAACCTTTTTCGCACCAAAAGGGAAAGAGGAATTCCCAATTGCAGAGGAAGAAGAAGATGCAGAACCAACGCCAATGTTCCTGGAAAATTGGAGGCTTTGGATTGCTATTACAATCGCATTAATTCTATTTGCGTATACGATCCCATTTATGGATATTATTCAAAACTCTCCACCAGGATCACCGCCATTTGATTGGCCAATAGGAAATTCATAAGCCAGAAAGAAAAGGACAGTCACTTTATACTGTCCTTTTCTTTCGTTCACTTTTAAATTAATCAGCCTCTGTTAACGCCTTTTCCTCGCTTGGAATTCTAATCATCAATAGCAGGATATGCAGGATTGGAAATACAATAGAAGTTATGTAAGCCCCAAACAATAAAGGGATTATAAAGAGTTCAACACCAACAATAATATAATTTGGATGCTTGACATATTTGTAAGGCCCTTTTTTAATTAAAGGATAATCTGGTAAAACAATGATTTTTGTATTCCAGAATTTACCTAATGTAACAATACACCAAATCCTGCCTATTTGTGTAATAGTAAAAATAAATAAGAGAAAAAAATTTAACTCTAAGTCCATAGCACCACGAGCTAAAGACTCAATAATCATTACAACAAAAAAAGCGCTATGAAGAATGATAAACCATTTATAATGACTCTTTCCTCTTTCTATTCCACCTTGTTCTTTCATCCAATTTTCATTTTTATTTGCAATTGCCAATTCAATTAAACGCTGTGCAATAATAATAAATAATAAAACCCACATAAAAATCTGCATACTTAGTTCCACTCCAATAGTAAAAGTTCAGAACTAAAACCAGGTCCTAAGGCAGATAGAATACTTAAATTATTCTTACCTGCATTTTCTTTCATAGATTCGTAAAGCACATAAAAAACGGTTGCTGAAGACATATTACCATGGTTGGAAAGAACTTTACATGCGTTGGAAAACTTACTATTAGAAATTTGTAATACTGACTCCATCGCCTCTAATACCTTTTTACCACCAGGATGAGCAATAAATGAATGAACCATTCTTTCGTTTAGGTCTAAATCATCAAAAAATGTTTGGATATGTCCTTTCCAAAATGTATGGACTAATGCTGGGATGCTTTTTGAAAAAATCACTTCTAATCCATTATTTGAAACTTCCCACCCCATTACAGAAGTGCTGTCTTTCTTCGTTAATGAGCTAGTTTTAGTAATCTTCGGTGTATTGCCTTTCCGCACAGAAAGATATGGAGAATCAACACCAACCGCTAACACTGCACTTACACCATCCCCAAATAAAGCACTGCCGATCAGGTTGCTTTTTTTTACATCATTTTTTTGAAAAGTTAAGCTGCATAATTCACAGCAGACAATTAAAGCAGTTTTTTCAGGGTGGGCAGTTAGCCAATCAAACGCCCTGGCTAATCCTATCGCTCCCCCTGCACAACCCAGCCCCCATAGAGGCATGCGATTTATATCTTCTCTAAAATTGCGTGAATTTAGCAGATAAACATCTAGTGAAGGTGTGGCAACACCTGTACTGGAAACAAATATAATCATGTCAATTGCTTCATACGGCACATCTTCTGTTAAAAAATTTTTATTGGTTAAACAATCATCAATCGCTTCACATGCAAGCTTGTGGGCGTAGGATTGATAAAGATCATTTCTTTCTTTGAAGGAATGATCTTGTTTTAACCATTCCTTATCCACAACAAACTGTCTGTTTTTTACTTCTGCATTATCAAAAACAGGAAGGTATCTAGCTAGTTGATCCGTATAAAAAGGAAAGACCTCCTGTACTAAACTCTTTACCTCATCCTGTGATAGATTATGTTCGGGAATCCCAACACCAACTGAACTAATGAATGACATAATACCACCTCTTGCAAGATATTTATTAGTAGTATTATGCATCAATATAGACAGGTTTATTTATAAAGGTAATTACAAAAGTCCGGTAAAAATAACACATCGAAAAGGATCTTCTACTAAGTACTGATACATCCTGGGACTGCGCCAAAGCTCGCCCCACCGAAAACCATGGGACTGCACTAAAGCTCGCCTTACCAAAAAAGATTGTGTCGAAAATAGACGTCACCACATCAAGAAACTCATTGGCTTGTTTTTTCATCCCTATGGACAAAAAGCGTTTTTCCTGCGTATCGAACGTTTCCTCATGTATTAAAAGCATACATTTCGATACCGAAAGATAAGCTGCTTCGAACTTTCCAGGCTTGTTTTGTCCTCCATTCAACACATATTTACAGAGTATAAATACCTCTGTATTTCTCTGTTAAATAATTCACTAGATATTCAGGGTTTAATTGTTCATTTGTAGCATCTTCAATTATTTCCAGTGGCTTTTTCATTTTTCCATACTGGTGAATATTATCCCTTAACCAATTTCTAATTGGAAGATAATCATTTTTTGCAATCATTGCTTCAAGGTTATTATTCCTTGAAAATGTATGATAAAGTTGAGCTGCATACATATAACCAAGTGCATAGGAAGGAAAATAACCAAAATCTCCACCGGCCCAGTGAATATCCTGTAGTACCCCTTCTCTGTCAGATGGGGGGATAATACCTAAATAATTCTTCATTTTTTCATTCCATAAATATGGAAGATCTTTTACTTGGACATCTCCATTTATTAAAGCTTTTTCAAGCTCATATCGTATCATGATATGAAGCGGATAAGTTAATTCATCTGCTTCAATACGAATAAATGATGGTTTCACTTCATTTATTGCCTGGTAAAAATCATTTAAAGGTACATTTCCTAAATAATCAGGAGCATATGATTTAAATAGCTCATAGTTTGCTTCCCAGAAAGATTTACTCCTCCCGACAAAATTTTCCCAGAATAAGGATTGTGATTCATGAATACCCATTGATGTCCCTGTGGCTAACGGCGTGTTTGCCAGCTTCGGATTAATATTTTGCTCATATAGTGCATGACCGCCCTCATGTATGGTTCCGAATACAGCCATACGAAAATCCTCTTCGTCATATCTAGTCGTTATGCGTACATCATTTATATTTAAAGCAATAGCAAATGGATGAATGGTTTCATCCAGTCTGCCTGAAGAAAAGTCATAGCCCATTTGTTTTAATACTTCAATCGTAAATGCTGTTTGATCATCTTTTGGAAAATGACCAGTTAATAGTGATGGATCAGGCACCAAAGCACTTTGGTTTATTTCACTTAATAAGTTTGTTAGTGATTTTCGCAGTTTCGGGAAAATCTGGTCTAACGTTTTTGTTGTTACACCAGATTCATAATTGTGTAGAAGTGCATCATAGATGTTATCTTCATATCCCCAATAATTTGCAAATTTCTTGTTATAGTCAACAAGCTTTTCCAAATAAGGTTGAAACAAGGAAAAGTCAGCTTTCTCTCTTGCCACTTGCCAAACTGCTTCAGATTTAGAACTGAGCATGACATATTCTTTATATTCATCATGAGGAATTTTTCGGTTTCTCTCATAGTTTTCTTCACATTCTGCTACTATCTTTTCTGTTATTTTATCACTGGTGTTTTCTTTTAATATATCGATAAAGTATTTCATTTTTTCCGATGTTTCAAGCTGATGTAATTTTTCAGCCAAAAATCCAACAACCTCTGACCGTTGTTCTACGCCCTTATTAGGAATTTTTGTGCGCATATCCCAATGTGTTAGTGAAATAACTTCACGGTAGGCATTTTGTTCTTTTAATAACTCTTTAAAATCTTTCTCGATTAAATAGGTGTTGTCCATCGTTTACTGCCCCTTTTCCTTTTTTCCAAAATACTGATAATAATTTGTTTGAATAAAACCATTAAACAATTTTCTTTTCTTCGTGGCCTTTAGCCCGTATTGTGTTTCAAAGTTTTCAAATGCCGTTAATATATATACACTCCAAGTAGGATGATTTCGCATAATCCCCCCAAAGTCTCGATAGATTTCGGCAACTTTATCTTTATCTCCCATTCGCTGACCATATGGTGGATTACCGATAATATATCCATTTTCTTTTCGAATAAATAAATCTTTTACTTGCATTTGCTTCCAATTAATAATCTCACCTAAACCAGCTTCCATTGCATTGTCTCCCGAGATTTTTATTAGTTTATGGTCAATATCAAACCCTGTTATATCCAGTTTTTGATCATAATTCGCTTTATCTTCAGCCTCTTCAAAAGCCTCTTTCCACGCTTTCCTTTTAATTAGAGACCAGTTTTCTGAAGCAAATTCTCTATTGAAGCCAGGAGCAATGTTTTGTCCTATTAAAGCAGCTTCAATCGCAATCGTACCTGAACCGCAAAAAGGATCAATTAAAGGGTACTCCGGTTTCCAGTTAGTTAGCATTACAAGTGCTGCTGCCATCGTTTCCTTTAATGGTGCTTCACCTTGACCAACCCGATATCCACGCTTATGTAAACCTGCTCCAGATGTATCGATTGTCAGTGTGGCTACATCCTTTAACAGGGAAACTTCTACTTTATATGCTGCACCTGTTTCCGGCATTTTTGTTGCCAAACCATATTTAAGCTTAAGTCGCTCCGCTATAGCCTTTTTGACAATTGCCTGGCAATCGGGAACACTGTACAGCTTGGAATTCACTGATTTTCCGCTAACAGGAAACTTCCCTTCCTCCGCTATGAATTCTTCCCATGACAATGCTTTCGTTGCCTCAAATAGCTCATCAAAGGTGGTTGCTTTAAATCTACCTACAAGTAATCTGATACGATCTGCTGAACGAAGCCATAAATTACATCGGGGAATAGCAGAAATAGGAGCTTCAAAGATAACCTTGCCATTTTCTACATTAACCTCATATCCCAATTGCTTTACTTCGTTTGCAACAACTGATTCAAGTCCCATTGCAGCTGTTGCAATTAATGTTACATTTTTCATATGGACTTACCTCACAATTCAAAGTTAATTTAGTTTCATTTTATCATAACCTATTCCTATAAATGAAAGCATAACTATTCATTGACTCAATTTAACTTTGCACTTACTCTCAGTAATAGGTGCAAATCAAAAAACCTTTCCAATAATAAAATTACCACTGGAAAGGTTTGTTTTATAAATATAGTAAGACCGTTAAATACTCGATAAGCCATGTTCTGTTCCATCGTACTGCAAACGGTGGTCAGCCTCGTACACCGGATGTAATCATCTATCTACAGACATCAGCCTGTCCCTCTTTCGGTTGAATTCCCTACTAAAGGATGCCCCTACCATTATTTGGGTTGCTCACTCATGGGGTTTACCTCGTTCCACCTAAAGTGTTTCCACTCCAGCTACGTCACTGTGGCACTTTAAAGGATCGTGTTCCTTATCCTAACTGACTTAGGAATTTCCCCTGCCGTTAGCCTTTAAGCTACCTTGACTTATGATTTCGTCAAGCATGAACACTACAAACATCTCAGTTTGTGTGAGCATGGACTTTCCTCTGTATTTTACATACAGCGATTACCTGAGCATTTAACTTTAATCTAAAATTAATTCTAGCATAAATAGGATGATCCTACAACAAGAATAAAAGTGTAAACATGTAAAAGATTACAAGTTCAAATTAATTTTCAGAATTAGCATATTTCTTTCCGAAGACAGCTTTTTCTAAATTTGACAGTCGTTTTAGGACATCATAATTAACCTGCGTATTTGGCTGTGTGGATCTTGTTCTCGATTGTTCTGTTGAACTTTTCTTCCGTAAATTTTCATTTTCTTGCTGCAGCCTGCTAATTTCTTGATTAAATGCATCATAATCTTTAATGATCGCATCTAAAAATTCATCCACTTCTTCTTGGTTATACCCACGCATTGCTGTTTTAAATTCTTTTTCTAAAATATCTTTTCCACTTAATTGAACACGACTTAAACTCATTTCATCACCTCGTAATTTTTCACAGATCTATTTTTCAAATAATAAACATCAAGTTAATTTATAATTTATTTCTGTTTTGCAAAAATAATATCTATATTCTATTATATCATTAAAAAAGGAAACTGAAAAAGACAGTTTCCTTTTTTCTCTATATACGATTATAATTTAAATTATTTATTTTTCAAGCATATCTTCAGGTTGAAAAGAGAATGGTAATAATTCTTCCATTGAAATTGTTTTAATATCCATCTTTAAATTAGTAAGGTGGATATTCATATCACTCTTAAAGAACTCACTCATGACTTGACGACATGAACCACATGGTGGAACTGGTCTGTTTGTGTTTGCGGCAACTGCCATTTCTGTGAATTCCTTTTCCCCATCTGAAATCGCTTTAAAAATTGCAACCCTTTCAGCACAGCAAGTTACCGGATATGCAGCATTTTCAATATTGCAGCCCGTATAGACTTTTCCAGACTTTGATAATAAAGCGGCTCCCACAGGAAATTTTGAGTATGGTACATATGCCTTTTCTCTTATTTTAATTGCTTCTTTAATTAAATAATCTTTTTTCAAAACGTTTCCCCCTTAACAGATGTGGAACGTAATTATAAGAAATTTATGCCCATTTGTAAAGCTTCCTATACTATAGCTCTCTAAGTAATTGATCGAAAATATAATGGATAGAATTACATAATTCCATATAGCGCTTACGCTTTACGTCATTATAGTAGCTATGCATTAATAACAGCTCCATGTTTTCTCTTGTTGAAGTGACTTGTTGTGGGTGTATAGTTACTTTTCTTTCCTTCACAACTTCAAGTGTTGCTTCTTCCCATAATCCCAATAATTCATAAATAGGTGATGTTTCTTCTTTCACTAGTTGAAAGAACTGTCTATTTTTTCTATCCTCCGGAGGGTTATTACCTTCATAAATTCCCTTTAAAGCGCTGAGCTGCTGTTTTAACTGTTTTGTTTGTTTTTTTAAATCCATGATGAAAAACCACCTTTGATAACCTAAAGTAATTCTACTTTAGGTTATCACTTTTAGTTATGAATAGCACATTTTTGATGGTTGATTTTGTGTATTTAATTTCATTTTGATGGTCTTGAAAGCTTTGCCATACTTCATTATCAATTTTCATTGTAAGTTTTTGATCAATCCAGCGTATTTGGTCGGATAGCTGTTGAAGTGAATCTGCTATGCTCTTTTTATCCACCTCTCCACTGCAAGGATTCATTTTTTTTGCTGCTAATGCCATTATCCTCACCCTCACTCTTTTTGATTTAATAACACTATTCGAGAGGAATGAAGACTATCCTTCCTGTTCGACAAAACTAGAAGAAATGATACAAAACAAGTGATATTACTTATGATTTTAGTGAAATTAGACACACTAATTGTAAAGGAGGTTTAGTATGAAAGATAAAAATAAGCATGAGAAAAAAGCAGAAACAATTAGAAATAAATCATTAAAAATTGGAGATAAAAAGTTAAATGGTTCAAACCGTCCATCAACTTAAGCTTAAGGATAAAAGGATTTGCTATAAACATAGCAAATCCTTTTATAAGGTTGTTTACGCACTTTATATAAAAACATTCCTTACATGAGAGTATACATATAACATCTTGCGCTTTTGATAGAAGGAATTCTTTATTTCTATATCAGTTAACGTTAATTTATCTTGCCACCATTTCTTTTTTATACCCCCCCATCTGTACCAATCATTTCGAATTATATCTTGATGTTGTATTACTGGATAGATATAGCGTAAAATAGGAGCAACCTGGAACTGTGTCTCTATAAATTGTTCATAATCTCGTCTCGTTCCTGAATGGTCAATATTTACTGCAAAGTCTAATATTTCCTCATGAATATTTGGGGTAAAAATTATTGTAGCAATATTTTTACCAAGTGTAATTCGATTTGTTACATTTGTGAAATTATGTACAAAAGAACCGTATAATTTACCGTTACATGTCGGTAGGATAACAGCATTTATATTGATGAAATTCTGCATCAGGTATGGAAGTTTACGAAATACGTGATACTCAAAGAAAGATTGTTTAATAACAGGCTGCTGAATAACATTTTGTTCATTTATAATAAGTGCTATCATAAGCCTTTCTTTATTTTTTGTCTTCCAGAAATGATTCCATTCTCTTATAATAAATCGTGAAACATTAAAAAATTTCAATAGATGAAATAGTGGTTTATTTAGCTTGCATGATAATTTATATACGAGCAGTTGTGGATAAGCATCTGAAAATATTAGCCAGTTTGCTCGTTCATAGGTCATAAATAATCTATTTCTCTCTTTGCTGCTGAGAATTGTTTTAAATGGAGGTAAATGCAAGTCAGTCATGTTCCAACCAGCGTTTCTTGAAACGAGACTGGCAACAAATGCCCATTTAATTTCTGAATAATCAAGGTAAAATTTCTGATAGGCTTTCGTTCTTGATATGTTATCGACATTATGTATTTGGGTCATTTTTGTTATATAATATATACTAGATTCTTCCCTAATACATCTCATAACGACCCTGCTTTCATAAGATTTATTATTAGTTATCTGCATACAAACGAGATTTTATGCTATTTTAGTTATCAAATTAGTATTTATTTGGTATGATACTGTAATATGCTGGGAGGAATATGATGAATTATCCTAATGGAAAACAGAAAGGGACAAGCTCGCATGATACAGCCAATACGAATAATATTTTTAGCAATCGCGGAATGTCATTAGAGGAAGATATAAATACAACGAATAAGTATTATTTGGATATAGATAAAGCAATTATTCATAAAAAACCAACACCGGTACAAATAGTAAAGGTGAATTATCCCAGTAGAAGTGCTGCTGTAATTACGGAAGGCTATTTCAAACAGGCTTCTACAACCGATTATAATGGTCTCTATCGTAATCGTTATATTGATTTCGAAGCAAAGGAAACAAAAAACAAAACATTGTTCCCATTGGCTAATATACATGATCATCAAATCCGGCATATGGAAGCAGTCGTAAAACATGGCGGAATTTGCTTTTTGATCATTCGATTTGCAGCATATGATGAAACATTTTTTATGCCGGCAGAGAAACTTTTTATACACTGGTACGACAAATTAAATGGTGGGAAAAAATCAATGGCTTATAAAACAATCAAAGAAGAAGGATATCGTATCCCTTTTCAATACCAGGCAAGAATAGATTATTTAAAAATTATCGATAAGCTTTATTTTTAGAGACGGAGGTATCGTGCTATGGCAGATAATAGCCAATCTCGCACAGCAAGAAGAAAACAAAAAAAGTCAAAAAAGAAACCGATTTGGAAGAAAATACTATTAACAGTTTTTATTATTTTTATCGTAACTGGAATAGGTGTAGGAGCAGTGGGAACTTATTGGATCGTTACAGCACCAGACATAGATGCATCGAAACTTTCCGATCCATTTTCATCCTCACTTTATGATCAGGATGGAAATGAGTTTGCTGTTTTAGGTTCTGAAAAACGAAAGAAGATAGATTATGATGACTTGCCACAAGTCTTAATTGATGCGGTTACTGCAACAGAAGATGCTCGTTTTTTTGAACATTCCGGGATTGATTTAAGACGGATAGGTGGAGCAATTGTAGGGAACTTAAGGAACGGTTTTGGGTCTGAAGGTGCAAGTACAATTACACAGCAAGTAGTTGAGAAATCATTTTTATCACATGAAAAGGAACTTAAAATAAAAGTTCAGGAACAATGGCTCGCTCTGAAGCTGGAGCAGGATTATTCAAAAGAACAAATCATGGAAATGTATTTGAATAAAATATTTTATGGTGCAAATGCTTATGGGGTTGCAAAAGCTGCTGAGAATTATTTCGGTAAGACAGATTTAAATGAACTTACGCTAACAGAGGCTGCGATTTTAGCAGGATTACCACAGCGCCCAACAGCCTATAACCCTTTTGAAAATCCGGATTTAACGAAAAAACGATTGGATACGGTTTTAACATTGATGGTTAGACACGATAAAATCACCGAGGAACAGGCAGATGAAGCAAGATCAGTTGAGATCGCGAGCCTGCTGAAAGAATCCCGGCCTGATTCAACTCCATATGAAGGCTTTATCCAACAAGTTCATAAAGAGGTTAAAGAAAAGCTTGATGGTGCTGATATTTATACCGATGGCTTAAAAATTTACACAACTTTAGATTCGAGTGTTCAAGAGCATGTTGAATTTCTATTAACAGACAGTGATGAGAATCCGATCCCTTACCCTGATGATGAAATGCAAGCTGCAATGACAGTACTTGATACAAAAACTGGTGCAATCAGGGCCGTTGGAGGAAGAAGGAATAGTAAAGGAAATAGAGAATTTAATTTTGCTATAAATGGAAGCACCCAAGCTGGTTCCACAGCGAAACCAATTGTAGCTTATGGTCCTGCGATTGAATATGATAAAATATCAACCTATCACCAAATTAATGATGATAAACCATATGAAGTTGGTGGACATACATTTAGAAACTGGAACCGCAAATATAGTGGTTGGATGACTGCAAGACATGCATTAGCACAATCATTAAACGTTCCTGCACTTAAAACATTGGAAGCAACAGGGACAGGGAAAGCAAAGGAGTTTGCTGAAGGATTGGGCTATCATTTCGCTGATGACACGATTTCAATAGGTGATGCAATTGGAGGTACCCAAACGCAGGTTACACCACTACAATTAGCAGGGTCTTACCGTGCATTTGGTAATGAAGGTATTTATAACGAACCATATGCAGTTACAAAGGTTGAATTTGAAGATGGTCGGACAGTTGAATTAAAGCCAGAACCAGAGGCAGCCATGTCAGATTATACGGCATATATGATTACAGATATGCTGAAATCAGCAATAACAGATGGTTTCGCTACAGCTGCTAATGTGCCTGGATTACATGTTGCTGGAAAAACAGGAACTACCAATTTAAAAGATGTGTCAGGAAGTCCTGATGCGTGGTTTGCAGGGTATACAACGAATTATACAATATCAGCATGGGTTGGTGGATACACGGATGAGGATGATAATAGAGCCCCAATTCCAGATGGCGGAACTACCGTACCCCAATATTTATTTAGTAATGCAATGCAAGAAATATCCAAGGAAATCGAAACAGCAGACTTTAATAAACCGAGTTCAGTTGTGGAAGTTAGAGTCGAGAAAGGATCCAATCCTGCTGCATTACCGAGTGAATACACACCATCATCAGAGACTGTGACAGAACTGTTTGTAAAAGGAACGGAACCAACGAAGACATCTGAAAAATATGATGAATTGGATCCTGTAGATGGACTTAAAGCTATCTATAATGAAGAGTCAAATTCAATTGATATCGAATGGAATTATGATTCTGATGAAGATGTTTCATTTAAAGTTAGTGCCAGTGTAGATGGTGGGCAAATGCAAGGTTTATCTTCCACTGAAGATACTTCAATGGAAATTACTGAAGTAGAGCCTGGTGCAGAATATCAAATTCAGGTTGTTGTAAGTAATGGTTCGATGCAAAGTGAACCGACAAGTACCAATGTCACGGTTCCTGGTGAAGAGGAAGAAGAAGAGGAAGACTCAGAAGAAAATGAAAATGAAGAGGAGAACAATGAGGGGAATATTCCTCCTGTCAGTGGCTTGAGTGCACAATATGTAGCGAATAGATCTATGATCGATGTTTCCTGGGGCTATAATGGACCTCCAGCAACATTTGAAGTATCCGTGAATGGACAAACACAAACCGTTCAATCCAATGGGATCGAAATAAGTGGTGCAACACCTGGTCAAGGGTATACGATAACCGTTACACCGATTGGACAAAATGGGGCTAATGAGGGTGTTCGAGGAGAAGTTCAGAGCACGGAAGTTACAGTTCCAGAAGCTCCTGAGGATAATGAGGCAGGTACTGAAGAAGATGAAGATGGCAATGAAAACCCTGATGAAGAAGGGCAGGAGTAAAAAAGAACAAAAGCGCTGTCGCGCCTTATCACGTCCCAAGTGAGAATTAATCACTTGGGATATTTCTTGCCTCAATCATTGTGCCGTTGCAATAGGGGCAATGTAATTCAACTTCTACCCCTTCTTTTAAATCCACACTAAATTCTCCGATGATATATTCAGGAACCTCATCGGTTTTCTTTCAGTCTAGACATTCAAATATGACCGTTTCCATTTCTTCGTTTAAACCAAAAGGATCTTCCTCATTTAGCCAATCCAAGTCCTTAGAAGGGTTATTTTGTTCCTTGTCTTTTGGAAATCCCATATCTTTTACAACGCTCCTTTTCTACGTCCTCTATGTAGTGATATATCCAATCGTAATCCTTATGCCAAATTCCTACAAGATCCATCTCTTGATGGCAAATTGGTGACTTGAGAGGGTCCTGTTCAAAAGATTCTATTATACGTTGTCGATATCTTTTCTTCTTACGTGTTGTTTCAAGTAACAACGCAATTTGTTTTGTCCTCATGAAAACATGTAAACTTAATATCTGTTGTGCCTTACGGTGGGATCTTCTACTATATAATCCGTACCTTCCAATCATACGAAAATGTTTTGGTGGAATATGTTGAAGTAATTCAAATAAAAATTTATATACTGATACTTTCTTGTCTATCCTTTTTTCCGTGCGATGGTCTTTATACCAATAGTGAACAATGAACAATTTCTCCATCATACTCGATAATGCGATACTCTGCGATTGCTGGACGTGCTAAATAACGCCCTATATATTTGGCTACTTGTTTTGCGTTCTTCATCTTTTTCTCTGCATTCACATAAAAACCATTGGGATACTTTTGATAGAAGTCATTGACCTTCCTTTTGATTTTTTGATCTTCGGGAGACCATTCTTTTAATAAATCCAATACAAGCTTTTGCCATGATTTTCTTAAATAATCGTAAGGAATAAAACCAGTAGCTACCCAATTATTTTGATTGTCCAGCGCCCCTTCTGTAACTAGTGCGTGTATATGAGGGTTAAAATTTAGATCACGACCAAACGTATGGATAACCGTAATCATGCCTGAGCGTAGTTCTTTTTCTTTATTCCTTTGATCATGACCTCATGATATGTATTCGATAGGACTATTTATTTTCCTTTTTAGTATATTTTTTACCAATAATGTAAATTATTTACTAAAAATGAATTTTATGTTATTTTGATAGACGTATATAAAATATATTTTAGGGGTAAGCAGTCTTACAGTTAGTGCAGAGGAAAGCAATAAAGATCAAATTCTCGAAGAAGCTAACAAGGTTGCTGAAGAACATGGTTTAACGCCTACAGAAACCAGTGATTTTGAAGGAGAGAGACTAAAATTTGATTCCGTAGAAGAGTTTGAGGCTTTCTTAGAAAAACAAGAAAAAGCGCAAGACCAACCTTCAATTAGTTTAGCAGGTTCTACAAGCAATTCTGAATGGTGTGACTATAATTTCACAGGTAAAATTTGTGTGTCAGCAGAAGTAGAAAGAACCTCTAGTGGTTTTATAACTGACGTAAATAATGTATATTCTTATCAATCAGGTTTTATATTTGGAGTAACATGGAAAGAACTTTATACTGACTATAGTTATTCTTCAAGAAGTGGATCAGCATGGGCTGTTAGGGAAAAGACGTATGGAATATCTATTGAAGGCATTCCAGCTGGTTATGTTCAAAGATATACACTTACAACTTACTTTTAAGGAGTTTTATAATGACAGGCGAAATCAATTGGTTTGATGCGGGTTTTCAAGTTTTTTTCTTGATTCTAATAATCGCAGTGATAATGATAATTATAAAAATCAGAAAAAAAATAAGAAAAACAAATCGTAGAAAATAGAGTCGTGGGAAGCATAAAAAACGCTTCCCACGACTCTATTTGGTTCAATAAACTTAATACATGTTTCTAGTAAATGAATATCATCCCATTAGTGGTTTGTATCAGAATGATATTTTTTATTCACTCAGCATGGAAAATTGATTTTGGTCTTGTTTTTGAATTTGAACTTAACTCGCAGAGCATACGACTTATGAAATAAGTCTAGTATGTTTTATACTTACCTCATTAAGTTTCTCGGACAAGGGGGGAAAAATCACTGTATTCCATTCTACGAGTGGCAAAAATGAGAAATTCAACGGCTTCAAAAGGCATTCAAAAACATAATCAAAGGGAAAATGAAAAGTACGGAAACAAAGATATTGATCACGATCGTACGCATTTGAATTACGATTTGATAAATGACAAAAATATCGAATGAAAAAATCGAATGGAAGAAATCATTGAGAAAGGCTACAACGGACAACGGAACGGAAAGTGCGTTCAGATGCGATTAAGCAAGTTGATGGAATTATCACGAGTGATAAGGAATTTTTTGATAGCTTACCAGCTGATGTTCAAAATCAATATTTCAAAAATAGCTTGGAGTTTGTGAAAAAAGAGTATGGAGAAAAAAATCTACTCTATGCAACGGTTCATCTAGACGAAAAGACATCACACATGCACTTTGGTTTTGTTCCTCTGACAGAAGATGGGTGACTATCGGCAAAAGATATTATCGGTAATAAAAAGGCATTATCTCTGTTGCAAGACCGGTTCAATGATTTTATTAACGAAAAAGGCTATAACCTAGAGCGTGGCGAACGTGGTTCAGACGACAAACATTTAGACATGCAAAAATTTAAAGAGAAAACACTTCAGGAAAAAATAAATGGACTAGAAAATGAGTTTGTAGGAAAACAGGACGAACTGAAGGGCATGAAGGAAAAAATGCTCACGTTGTATAAAGCGTGGGATCAAACAAAACAAGTAGACCAGATAGAAATTAAAGAAAGTGGTTTAATCGAGCCAAAAACGGTCAAATTATCTCTTTCTGATCAAAAAACTACTGCAAAGGTCTCGGAATCGCTACAAATGGCTAATGCAGGTCTTAAACAACAAGTTAAGCAAGTGTCTACCCGAAATACAGAGTTAGAAAAGAGAAATCATCAGCTACAAACGAAAGTGCAATCGGTAACGAAACAAAATCAGGAATTGAAAAAAGAGAATGGCGTTCTAAAAAAAGAAAATAATTTTTTGTAGCGCACGATCGAGCAAGTCAAAATTCATTTTAGAGAGCAGGTTCAGGGTATGAGTTTGAAAATCGGAATGCTGAAAGTGAACGTATTGGATAAAATGAATTTGCCTTTGTTACAAAAATATTTTACAGACGATAAAGAAATTCAAGGCGCGCAATTTATTATGAAAGAAAATAAAAAAGAGCAAGAAAAAAATGATGAGCAAAAAGAAAAATCTCCCACACCGAAAAGATAAATTTGGAGAGATGATTTTGAGATGGAACGGTAAAAGAGACTATATCAAATGTGATACTTTAGTATATCCCAACTATATCTCGCGGGTATCTGTACTATATCTTTTAAGCAAAAAATGACCCTAAAGTAATATCACAAAGAATCCCATAGGCACAGCCTATTTTGCCACTTTTTTTAAAAAGTGGTACCGGATTCCCTTATGCTCTTGCACGTTTTCATTTGATATTGGTATATTATTTTACACAAGTGATGTCGCCAATTCCTGGAGCGACTAATAAAACAGGAGTCGTTCTTCCCAATGACGACTAAAAATGGGAGTTGCAAACCCCTCAATGCAACTCATAAGTTAGGGGCTGGAAAGTATATCTATTTTAAAAAAGTCACAGATTCTCATGGCTTTTTTTTATTTTTTCTTAAACCCGTTCTTCGGGGATCTTCAAATTGGGAGCTAATTGTCATGGTCAAAACGGTTGATGAATTACTGAAAGAACTTCATGGACTAGGGGTAAACGCACGTAAAGTAAAGTGTACAAATAAAAACGAAATATTGCTTGATCCCAAGAACCCAACTGATGTGGAATGGTATGAAAATGATGAAGCTTATGACATCGTAGCTGACAAGTGATATACTTATGTTTCATAATAGTAAGAATTAGTGTACCAAAAACAAAGAGGTAACCACAACTGGTTACCTCTTTTTCTATTTATTTAATTACGCCATTTCTTTTTTCATTCGCTTTTGTCCTTCCCTGCAAATAGCTAATAACGGGCATTCTGGACAGTTTGGATTTCTTGCCTTGCAGTGATATCGACCAAAGAAAATCATCAGATGATGTGTATCACTCCACTCTTTTTTTGGAACTTTGCGCATTAGCGTTTCTTCAACCTCTGCTACAGAATCCTTCCATCTGCAAATAGCCAACCGCTTAGAGACTCTTTCTACATGTGTATCCACAGCAATTGCCGGCTCGTTAAAAGCAACTGAGGCTACCACATTTGCCGTCTTCCTGCCAACACCTGCAAGCTTCATTAATTCTGTTTTCGTCTCCGGTACTTGCCCGTTATAGTCATCAAGTAATGACTGGCATAGTTTTCGTATATGTTTTGCTTTATTTCTATAAAGCCCGATGGATTTTATATCATGCTGCAGCTCTTCCAGCGTAACAGACAAATAATCTGCTGGAGTTTTGTATTTTTTAAATAGCTCTTTCGTTACTTTATTAACGAGTACATCCGTACATTGGGCTGAAAGCAATACAGCAATAACTAATTCAAATGGATTGTTGTGGTTTAATTCACATTCGGCATTTGGAAACATTATTTTCATCTCATCTAAGCAATACCTTATTTGTTTTTTATTAAGCATAACCTAGTCTTCCCCTTCTAACCAATTATAATAAAATGATGTATCCCTTTTTTTTGTATTTTCCTGTTTCACAGACTGATTCGTATGGAAATTTCTGCTTGCATTTCGAGCTTGTTCTACTGAATGAATTCCTTTTTTCTTCCAGTCTCTAAGTATTCGATCAATATATTTAAAATTAAGTTTTCCCATTAGGACAGATTCTCTTAGTCCTGCTTTAATGAGTGAAGGAGCTATTTCATCCTCATCCAGCCATGCATTAATTGTTTCTATTTCAAATGGGGATAAAGGTCTTCCAAATTCCTGTTCAAATAAAATAAAAATTGTCCCATCGATTTGCTCTTTTTCAGGTGGCTCTGAAGAATAAAGCTTTTCCCAAAGAGGATTTAGACAATATGCTTCGCTTCTTTGTTTTTGATCATTTTCTTTTTGTTCTATTTCCAATACATTTTTCTGGATTAGCCTACGCAAAATATTGGCACACTCTTTTTCATCAAATGTTAAATGGCTGGCTATTTCAAAAGGTGTTGGAAAATCATTATTCGCTTGAAGAAATCGATGTAATTGTAAAATAACCATTAGTTCTTCTTCATTAAGACCAAGTGTTGTATAGGAAGATAACAATTTAATCGGAACTTGTATTTGGTCTAATAATATTTGTTGGATTGGAATAGATTTTGTCATACATAAGCACCTCATTCCTAGTATAGCATGAAACTGATAATGAAAAATTAATTTAAAATCCCTTGCTCCAGCTGCAAGGGATTTTAAATACTTATGGATATAATCGATTTAATAATCTTGGAAATGGAATAGTTTCTCTTACATGATCCACTCCAGACAGCCAGGCTACAGTTCTTTCAAGTCCCAAACCAAATCCGGAGTGTGGAACACTACCGTATTGACGAAGCTCTAAATACCATTTATAAGCTGGTCCATTTAGACCATGTTTTTCATACCGTTCCTTCATTAGATCCAAATCATCAATCCGCTCGGAACCACCGATAATTTCACCATAACCTTCAGGAGCTATTAGATCAGCACATAATACTACATCAGACCTACCTGGTACTGGTTTCATATAAAACGCCTTTATTTCTGCCGGATAATTTGTAATAAATACTGGTTTGTCAAAACTTTCGGCAATTGCGGTTTCATGTGGGGAACCAAAATCTACACCCCATTCAATATCATTGAACCCTTTTTCCTTCAATAATTTTATTGCATCATCATATGAAATTCTAGGAAATGGTGCTTTGATTTTTTCTAAACTAGATGTATTGCGTTCCAAAACATTTAATTCCAGTTTACAATTTTCCAATACAGCCTGTACAATAAAACTTACATATTGTTCTTGAATTTCCAAACTTTCCTCATGCTCCACAAAAGCCATTTCCGGTTCGATCATCCAGAATTCAATTAAATGTCTTCGGGTTTTTGACTTTTCTGCACGAAATGTAGGGCCAAAGGAAAATACTTTTCCAAAAGCCATCGCCGCAGCTTCCATATAAAGCTGACCACTTTGGGATAAATATGCTTCTTCATCGAAATATTTTGTATGAAATAATTCGGTTGTTCCTTCTGCGGATGAACCAGTCAATATTGGTGGATCAATTTTTACATAGCCACCATCGTTAAAGAATTGATAGGTTGCTCGAATAATTTCATTACGAATTTTCATTATCGCATGTTGTCTCTTGGATCTGAGCCAGAGATGACGATGATCCATTAAGAATTCGGTTCCATGTTCTTTAGGTGTAATTGGATAATCTGTTGCTTCGTGAATTAATTCGATATTACTAACCTGCATTTCATAACCGAATGGCGATCTGGAATCCTCTACTATTTTCCCTGTAATGTACATAGATGATTCCTGTGTCATATTTTTGGCCAGCTGAAAAACACCTTCGCTTACGTCATTTTTTACTACGACCCCTTGAATAAAACCAGTTCCATCACGTAATTGTAAAAAAGCAATTTTTCCACTGGATCGTTTATTTGATAGCCATGCTCCTATCGTTACTGTCTGTTCCACATAGTTTGGTGTGAGTGCTATTGTAGTTTTCAAAAAAATTCCTGGTTAATTTAACGTATAACATTTCATATCAAATCGCTGTAAAATAACCAGGTTTCACCTCCTTAAACAATTTTAAAATCAATAAATTTTATCAAATTTCCATAACAATTGGGTTGGCTTCACACTATATTTTTTCAATATCTTAATGGTTTATTACAAATCGTTTGATTCGCTTTGCTGCTTCTTCTAATATTTCGATGGATGTTGCATAAGATAAACGTACATTATTGGGAGCTCCAAAGCCAGATCCGGGTACTAGTGCAACCTTTTCCTCTTCAAGTAACGCAGTAACCCAGTCATCGACGTTGGAAAAGCCATTATTAGCTGCTGCTCCCTGAACATTTGGAAATAAATAAAATGCACCCTTAGGTTTAACACATGATATTCCTGGAATCCCACTAATTAACTCATAAAAAATATCAAGTCTATCATTGAAGGCTTTTTTCATTTCTTCTATGGAATTATTATTCGCCTCATATGCAGCAAGCGCCCCGTATTGTGCTATTGATGTTGGATTAGATGTTGAATGTGATGCAAGGTTTGTCATTGCTTTAATAATTGCGTTTGATCCCGCTGCATAACCGATTCTCCAGCCGGTCATGGCATGTGATTTAGAAACACCATTAATAACAATTGTTTGTTCTTTTAATTCATTGGACAGTGTTGCAATAGAGACATGTTCATCGTTTGTATAGATTAGCTTTTCATAAATTTCATCTGAGACAATTAATACACCATGTTTTAAGCAGACCTCTCCAAGCATTCTTAGTTCTTCTTTACTATACATCATACCTGTAGGATTGCTTGGTGAGTTAATGATAACAGCTTTTGTCTTACTTGTTATGGTTACTTCTAATTCACTTGGTGTTAATTTAAAATCATTTTCTTCCTGGGCATTAACAAAAACCGGTTTGCCTCCAGCTAATTTTATTTGTTCCGGATAACTCACCCAATATGGGGTTGGAACAATTACTTCGTCATCCTGATTCAATAACACTTGAAATAAGGTATATAACGCATGTTTAGCGCCTGTTGTAACGATTATTTGGTCATTGGAAAAACGTAACCCATTATCCCTTTTAAATTTGTTTGAAATAGCTTGTTTAAGCTCTGCGATACCACCTGAGGGTGTATATTTTGTCATTCCACTTTTCATTGCATTCATTGCAGCATCAAGAATATAGTCCGGTGTATTGAAATCTGGTTCACCTACACCCAAACCAATAACATCATGACCTTGCTGCTTTAATTCTTTAGCTTTTGCAGAAATTGCTAAAGTAGAGGACGGCGTTAATGTTTTTACCCTATTTGCTAATTCCACTGTATAATCACCCTTCTATTTAAATGTCCTGTTAAAGCGATATTGTTCATATCGAGTTCCATCATAGATCGATAAATAATCTATAATATATTGATTTGAATTATTCTCATACGTAACTTCCCATAATGCTTCTTCATTCACAAGAGCTGGTATAATTTTGACTAATTTACAGTTCTTACATTGCTCATTCCACTGACCCAGCACTTCTGATTCAGGCATTATTTCATTTTGGTCAATAGTGACTAGATTCTTTTCATTACCTTTTAATGGATAAAAAATCAGTTTTTTTTCATCATTGTTGTTTTTACCATAAATAACATGAAAGGATTCAGCACCATTAAACTGTTCCATTTTTTCTATATCTGTAATTGAAGTATTTTGCAAAATTTGTCTTTTGGTTTCGTCGTAACCCGATGTTTTAGCTGCTGCTAAATCATTATATAGAAATACACCAAAAGTAAAGCAAGCAAGGATTAAAATAATTATTACCATAAAGCTCCAAAATAGCCAGCTAGATCTTCTCATTATAACCCTCATTCAACGTTAAACTAATCTTATATAAATTTAAATCTGATGCATGTAAACAATTTATGGCTGATGATACTTCAATCGTATTCCCCATCTTTTTCCCTCCATTATAAAATTGCTT
Source organism: Oceanobacillus sp. NCCP-135 (assembly GCF_059698015.1). NCBI lineage: Bacteria > Bacillati > Bacillota > Bacilli > Caryophanales > Bacillaceae > Oceanobacillus > Oceanobacillus sp. NCCP-135. The sequence goes on from NZ_BAAKSZ010000002.1 coordinate 96,281, forward strand.
CGTTTATCAATATTTGCTAATCATAGTACTCAGTTCGTTTACAAATACTAATTATAACGTTGAGATTGAATAAGATAAAGCATAGAAATAGTATAACAAGCATAATCAATAATTTGTTTTATTTTTATTTATTTCAACAAATTTTTTCCAACCCATACCTGTATACTACTGATGCATTGCACATGCATCAGTAGACTTTTTTAGTGATATTAAAACCAATTCTCTGCTATTTTCATTATTTCCTGTGTGGATTCATAAGTAATGGGTACACTTGGTATCGATTCAGTAAAATATTTTCCATAACGAGCCTTCATCACTCTTGCATCGCATACAAAAACGATTCCACGATCATTTGTTGAACGTATAAGCCTTCCAAACCCCTGTTTGAACCGAATTACTGCATTTGGCAAGGACCATTCAATAAATGCATTTTTCCCCAGTTCTTTTAAATAATTTGATTTTGCTTCATATATAGGATGATCAGGAGGCTGAAACGGGAGTCGCACAATCATAAGACAGGATAAATCATCCCCGGGTATATCCACACCTTCCCAAAAGGAGCTGGTACCTAGAAGAATAGACTGATCAAACGTTTGAAAATTTTTCTTCAAACGAATACGACTACCACTTGATATTCCTTGTGCAATTAATACATACTTATCAATATCAATTGTTTCTCTCAATATCCCATACGATTTTCTAAGCATATCATATGAAGTGAATAATACGAGCATTCTTCCGCTTGTTATTTCCGCTAATGATAAAATCGCTTCACAAGTTGCATAAATAAAATCATCTAGCTTCCCGTATTTAATGTCAGGAAAGTCATTTGGAACCATTAACCTTACCTGTTCCTTGTAAAGAAAAGGTGATATTATCTTTTTACTAATAAAACTGCCCTCGGCCAATCCAAGTCTGTTTTGAATAAACGTAAAAGCGTTTTTCATCGTAAGGGTAGCACTCGTTAAAATAACACTCTGTTTTTTATCAAAAAATTCATTTGCCAATAATGGAGACATATCAGTTGGTTCACAATACAGATATACTGCATTCTTTGCACCATATATCTCTATCTCAATCCATTTAACCTGCTTGATTGATTCTTCAATTAAAAATAATTGTTCAATTCGGTCAATAAATGATTGCAGTAGCTCTATATTCAATTTTAATTCATCTTGATCGAATTTATGAAAGGCTTTAGTCTTTTCAAAGTAGTGCTCGATCTCTGCAAGTATATGAATTAAATCACGTAGGTAAAAAGTTAATCTTGTTGCCATTTCTTCTATAATATTCCATTTTTTAGGGTCTTCTTTTTTTGCTTCAAATCGGTACTGTGTTCTTCCAATATCGCTTAATGATTTGTTTTTCTTTTGCTGATCAATAACATATTGAAATAACGAACGAAATAAATCATCAATCTCATATTTAGCATCGACTAGTATTTTATCCCATTTTTCAAGAGGTAATTGTTCTTTATAAAAAGAATATTTAGATAGAACCTTCCCTAATGACTTTGCCTCAGTTGTGCTACCAATTTGATTAAGTGTAAATTGCATATTAATATAATCAAGCTTTAAGCCGTAATGTCTTGAAGCTGTTTCCTCCAAATGATGTGCTTCATCAATAATTACTTTGTCGTAACTTGGTAAGAACTGATAATCATTAAATAGATCTGTACATAATAATGCGTGGTTAGTAATGATAATATCGGCTTGTTGTGCCAGTTTACGAGCCTTTTGATAATAGGAATAGGTAAACCACGGTGAAAAAGGGTCAATATTTCCTTCTGTGTCTATCGAGACTTTTCTGTAGAATAAGTAACCACTTGATGGTAGGTGGATTTCGTCGATATCACCAGTTTTTGTTTCAGTTATCCATACAAGCATTATTGCTTTCGTAAGTGCGATATCATAGTTATCCTGCTGTTCTGAATCAAGTGCACGCTCAAATTTTTCTAAACTGAGATAGTGGCTCTTCCCCTTTAGTAAAGCAGTTTTAAATTTAAAAGCTGCCAATTTTTGAATTAAGGGGATTTCTTCTTCTAAAAGCTGGGCCTGTAATTGAGTTGTGTATGTACTTATTACAATACGTTGTTTTGCTTTTATCGCCTCGTAAATTGCAGGAATTAGATAGGCTAATGACTTTCCGGTACCTGTTTCAGCTTCAATTAATGCATGTTTATGTAATTGAAATGCATCAAAAATAGTTTCAGACATTTCACGTTGACCACTTCTTTTTTCATAGTTCTTCAGATGCTGTTGCATGGATCCATTTTGTTCATAGATAGAATCTAAATAATCACCATAAGACATCGTTATTTTGTCCTGCTGCTTTTCCTTGACTACTTCTACATGTCTGAATGCCAAACCCTTAAAAGAAATAATATTTTTGTCTTCAATTGGTGAATGAACTAAATTATCATATCTATCCTTTAATAATGGATATAAATCAGATTTAAACGCTTTTTCAAGTTTTAGTAAATGGTCTATTGTTTCAAGTGGTAATGAATCCAGCTTTTCTTTTAAATTCAAAAACAATTTTGCAGTAACATAAGCATCTGACAAAGCTCGATGAGGATCTTCATGAAGTATATCCAGGAATTCCGCCAATTGTCCTAATTTATAGCTAGGAGCTTTTGGATATAAAATCCGTGAAAGCTCTACTGTGTCCACAACTGGATTAGATAGTTGTTTGAGCCCGTTATTCTTAAGTTCTGTATTTAAAAACCCTAAATCAAAAGGTACATTATGTGCGATTAAATACCCATCACGAAAAAGTTCAATAATTTCATTTGCCTTTTCCTTAAAGATTGGAGCATCTTCCACATCCTTATCAACGATTCCTGTTAAATTAGAAATAAAAGGTGGAATAGGCTTGCTCGGATTAAGTAAGGTGGAATAATGATCAGTTATTTTATTATTGTCTATAATAACGATTCCAACTTCAATGATTTTATCATCTTTTGTCGCAGTTTGTCCTGTTGTTTCTAAGTCAATTACGACATATTTATCCATATCTCCACCTAACTTTCTTAATTTCTATATCGTATTAATAAAACTCTTATCTTTTATAACTGATAAGAGTTTTACACCTGATCAAGAAATCCTATAGCACTGTTAATGGAGGCTCCTGTTTAATAAGCTGTTTAATTTCATTTTGCTCATTCATAATTGCGACTTTTGGGTTAAAATCTGCTAGCTCTTCATTCGAAACAAGAGCATAAGCTACAATTATAACAGTGTCACCCTTTTGTACCAATCTTGCAGCAGCACCATTTAAACACACGACACCTGAACCACTTTTACCAGGAATAACATACGTTTCCAAACGTGCTCCATTATTAGTGTTTACTATTTGTACTTTTTCGTGTGGCAATATATCAACTTTCTCTAAAATAGATTGATCAATGGTTACACTTCCAACATAATTTAAATTAGCTTCTGTAACTCTGGCGCGATGAATCTTTGCTTTCATCATCGTACGCAACATACGATCCCCCCTATTTCATTTCATTAATTAAGTTTCCTTTTTCGTCAAATAAGAGGTTATCAATTAACCGTGTATATTGGAAATACACAGCAGTTGCTAATATAACCTGTTGATCGATAACAGAAACAGGTTTTAGATTGGGATAGCTTAATAATTCAACATAATCTATCTTAGCTGTAGTATGTATTGTAATTGTATCCATAACCTCTTTCACAATAATACCAGGATTTTTCTCTCCGTCAACAACTAATCCCTGTCCTTTTTTTAATGCTTTATAAAGCCATATAGCCTGTTTACGTTCTTTATTGTTTAAATTTACATTCCTGCTGCTTTTTGCTAGGCCATCATTTTCTCTAGCTGTAGGTAATCCAATTAATTTGATTGGAAAGTTTAAATCAGAAATAAGTGCGTCGACTACTGCAACCTGTTGCGCATCTTTCATACCGAAGTATGTTCTATTTGGTCTAATGATGTTAAATAGTTTGCTTAGTACGGTAATTACTCCATCAAAATGACCTGGGCGTGAACGACCGCATAAAACATTAACACGCTCATTTATGGACATATTGATTCGCATTTTCTTAGGATACATGTCTTTTACACCAGGTATAAATAAGATATCTACTCCAGCTTGTTTTGCATGTTGAATATCTCTATCTTCGTCACGTGGATATTGTTCATAATCTTCACTCGGGCCAAATTGCAATGGGTTAACAAATATGCTTGTTACCACCATATCATTTTCCCTTTTAGCTTGATTCATGAGACTGATATGACCTTCGTGAAAGAACCCCATAGTCGCAACAAAACCTATTTGTTTATTTTGCTCGATTACATCATTTATTATTTTCTGTATTGTATTTACAGATCGAATAATTTCCATCAACAATCCCTACTTTAGCTATTTGGTAAAACATCTTTATCTTTAACTAAAAATGAATGATTTTCTGAGGGGAAATGTCCTTTCTTTACATCAGAAATATAAGATGCGATCGCTGCTTGACCCTCTTTGTTAAAGTCGCCATACGATTGAACAAATTTAGGTAAGCGATCTACACCATATTTTAATATATCATGATACACCAATACTTGACCATCACAATCTATCCCTGCCCCAATTCCAATTGTAGGTATACTTAATTCTTTTGTTATAATTGCTGCAAGTTCCTTGGGTACACATTCCAACACTAATGAAATCGCACCAGATTCAGCGACTTTCTTTGCGTCTGACAACAGCTTTTTTGCAGTTTCTTTATCTTTTCCCTGAACTTTATAACCACCAAGAACGTTAACGGATTGGGGAGTTAAACCCAAATGTGCAATTACTGGAATTCCTGCACTTGTTAAGTGTTTAATCAGAACTAAAATTTCGTCAGTTGCCCCTTCTATCTTTAATGCTTGTGCATCTGTTTGTTGAAAAATTTCACGTGCATTTAATAGAGAGTCCTCTAATGATACGTGATATGACATAAATGGCATATCAACAACAGTAAAAGTATTTGGAGCTCCTCGTTTAACAGCTTTTCCATGATGGATCATATCAGCCAATCTTACTTGAACTGTAGATGAATATCCTAATACAACCATTCCCAGTGAATCCCCAACAAGAATCATATCAATACCAGCTTCTTCAACAATTTTTGCTGCAGGATAATCATATGCAGTAACCATACTGATCTTTTCATTACTTTGTTTCATTTTTTGTAAATCTAATCGACTTAACATGTTTTTAATCTCCTTCTCAAAACCAATCAATTTCCCCTGAATACAGTTTTTTAATCGTATTGTTTTTGGTTTTTACAAGTAATGCTCCATCATCGGCAATTCCGGAAAATGACGCTTCATATTGTTCTCGTAATGTGTTTATTTTAATTTTCTTTCCAAGCTTAAAACCATAGCTTTCCCATTTAGATTTTATTTCAGAGAATCCATTAGCTATGTACGCATCATATGTATTCTCAAATGTTTGCAAGATTTCTTGAATAAGTTCTTTCATCGGCCAATTATTATTTGTCTCTATTTTTAGTGATGTTGCCTTATCTTTAAGATCTTCAGGCAATTCTTCTATTTTTTGATTAACATTTATCCCTATGCCAATAACAACATACTGAATTTGATCCTGTTCTGCCTGCATTTCTGTTAAAATACCAGCGGTCTTCTTATTATTTATTATAATATCATTGGGCCATTTAATCAGTGGTTTTAGAGTGGAACAGGAATTGATAACATCGGCTAAAACCGTAGCTGTTAATAATGTTAATTGCGGAGCAAGATAAGGTAAAATTGCTGGTCTTAAAACAATACTCAGCCAGATTCCTTTACCTTTGGTAGAGTGCCACTCCCGGTTCATTCTCCCTCTTCCCTTCGTTTGCTCATCTGCAATGATTACGGTTCCGTGAGCCGCATTTTCCTGTACTACCTGATGTGCAAGAATCTGGGTAGATGTTACTGTTTTTTTATGAATGATCTTTTTACCTAGCCATTTTGTTTTTAAACCCCATTGGATCGTATTTTCGCTCAATTTATCAGGAAAACGGATAATTCGATACCCCATATTTGATTTACCCTCAATCTCATAGCCGTCTTCTTTAAGTTTTTTCATGTGCTTCCATATGGCACTTCGGGATATATTTAATTCTTCCGATAAGGCTTGACCGGAAATATATTTTTCCCTGTGATTTGCTAACAAATTTATTAATTTATTTCGGGTGGATTCCATCTTATCCACTCCTTCAGTTCATGTTTAGAATTCCTTAGATTTCCCAGTACTACTTCATGCTCTAATTTGCTAATTATTTTCTGAAGCCATGGCCCTTTCTTCATGTCTGGAAACAGAGCGATTAGATCACTTCCATTTAATGCTAATTCCTTTTTCGATTTAATTGGGATACTTTGTTCCATTTGCACTATTTCCGTCAAATGGATTGACTTAGTTGGACACATTAATTCGACCAACCTTATAAATCCCTCATAATAGCTGGATGATAAATGATATACCCCCCATTTGTTGAGACCTTCTCTATAAAAATTATCTAAAGCTGTTACCAACTGAATTGCTTCCAGCTTGATTTTATTAGAGCATTTCCATTCCCTTATCCATGTTTCTATCCTAACATTTGGTTCAATTTTATGTAACAATGCGATAACTTCTCCAAATGAATGTAATGGTCGTAATGGGTTTGGAAGACGATCCATAATCGTGGGATAGTTTCTTATTACCGGAAGATGCTGATGAACTTCTGTACGTTTCAAATAATTAATCCCATTACTCAGATATTTCCCTTTAAATAATTTTGTAAATTCATTGGTAATTCGCTCGATTGCAAGATTATCGATATCCTGTTTTACTGTTTTCATTTGGAAAACTGTTTCCTGATCTATCGCAAACCCTAACTGGCTGGAAAATCTTAGTGCACGAATAATTCGTAATGGATCTTCAGTGAAACGATCGTACCCATTGCCAACAGTACGGATTATTTTATTTTGCAAGTCCTGCTTTCCATTAAATAAATCAATAATGACACCATTTTTATCCATAGCTAATGCATTTATTGTAAAATCTCTTCTTTCCAGATCTTTATCAATTTCATCAATAAAATCTACATTATCGGGATGACGTTTATCTGTGTATATCCCATCGATTCGGAAGGTTGTTACTTCATATGACTCATTTTTGTGTCTGACAATAACTGTACCATGTTCAATACCAACCGGGATCACTTTATCAAATAGTTGTTTTATTATATGAGGTGCTGCAGATGTTGCAATATCGATATCAGCAATTGGACGTTTCAGCAAAAAGTCACGAACACAGCCACCAACAAAGTATGCTTTATGATTATATTCCTCAATTTTTTCCAATATAGGTTTTGCTTTAATAAAAGAATCAGTTAACAAGGGATCACCAATTTTCCTATTATTCATTACGTAATACTCTATCATATAGCTCCATATACTGCTGAACTATTTCTTGTGAGTGAAAACGACTCCTGGCGTGATTATAAGCATTTAGTGAGAATGCATTTAAACGCTTTTCATTGTTTAATAATTCGGTAGCATAATCAGCAACCCCGTCTAAATCACCTAATTCAACAATATAACCTGTTTCATTGTGTATAATTACTTCTGGAATACCTCCTACATTAGTACCAATACAAGGAACTTCACATGCCATCGCTTCGAGTAAAACCAATCCAAAACTTTCTTTTTCTGATAGTAATAATTTTAAATCTGAAATGGACAATAAATCACTAATGTTTTTCTGTTTACCTAAAAACAGAACAAATTCAGCCAGACCTAATTCTGATACTAATTGAATAGCCTCTGAATACTCTGGTCCATCACCAATTAATAAGAGTTTACTCTTAACATGACTTTGAATTTTATGAAAGGCATGTATTACATCATTAATTCGCTTCACTTTACGAAAATTGGATATATGAATGATTACTTTTTCATCAGGTTTAATCCCATATTGTTCTTTGATAAATGGGAGCTCTCTCTTATAGTACTCTTTTTCATTTACAAAATTATAAATGACTGAGATATCCTTATTTATATCGAGCATGTTAACCGTTTGCTCTACCAGGCTATTTGAAACTGCTGTTACTGCATCCGATTTTTCTATGCCATGTTTTATCATCTTTTTAAAGGTATGATCAATTCCCAAAACAGTAATATCCGTACCATGTAATGTTGTAATGATTTTAACATCATGTTTTGCAATGTCTTTAGCCAAAATGGCACAAATCGCATGTGGCATCGCATAGTGTACATGAAGAATATCAAGCTTTTCCTGATCAATTACCTCTGCCATTTTTGACGTGAGTGCAAGGTCATATGGCGGATATTGAAATACCGGATAATGATTTAACTCCACCTCATGATAAAAAATCTTCGGATAAATCCCATTTAAACGAAAAGGTACACCGGATGTAATAAAATGAATTTCATGTCCTTGCTCAGCAAGAAGCATTCCAAGCTCAGTAGCAATTATACCAGAACCGCCAACAGATGGATAACAGGTAATTCCTATTTTTTTCATTCGATTAATCCCTCATAACTGTTATCCCGTACCATATCCAGAATATTTTCAAGGCCATAAACAAGTTCGTTTAAATGAATCACTTTATCTATTGCTAATTTAATTCCATCCATAAATGATTCCCGATTAATAGAATCATGCTTAATTGTTAAGGTTTGGCCCGAACCACCAAATATAACCTCCTGATGTGCCACAAGGCCAGGTAACCGCATACTGTGGATTCTCATACCATCATATTCAGCACCTCGTGCCCCAGCCATTAATTCTCTCTCATTTGGATGGCCTTGAAGTTTATTATTTCTCATTTCTTTAATAAGCTCTGCTGTTTTTATAGCGGTGCCAGATGGAGCATCTAATTTATGATCATGATGTTTTTCGATGATCTCCACATCCGGAAAGAATTTTGCAGCCATTTGCGCAAATTGCATCATCAAAACTGCACCAATTGCAAAATTTGGAGCAATAATGCAACCAATCCCCCTTTCTTTTGCTGTACTTGAAAGTTCAGTAATTTGTTCATCTGTGAATCCTGTTGTTCCAACAACCGATCTGATATTATGATGTAATGCAATTTTTGTATTTTCAAATCCTGCATTTGGCACAGTAAGATCAACAAAAATAGTTGCATCAATATTTTCAAAGCATTCTTCCGGGTTTTCAAAAATAGGTACATCTAGGTTAGGCAGGTCATTAACTTCTTTCATTTGTCGACCATTATTTTTCCGATCGATGCAAGCGACTAACTGAAAGCGCTCTTCTGTACTAACCATTCGGATTGCTTCTCGACCCATTTTCCCCCTTGGTCCGGCAATTACTACGTTTATAGTCATTGTTGCAGTTCCTCCTAATACGATATAATTTTTTATTACATTGATTAGCTTGTATTACTTTTTTTGGATATCAGGATAAGTGCTGACTTCGTGCTTTCGGCATTAAAGCTTGCACTCCAAAGAGTATCGGTGTTTATAAGAAAGCAAAAATATGCTTTTAACAATTCTTTAATCGATAAGCTATGTTTTCTACTATTTTTGGGTCCAACGGTTTTTGTCTCTTGTTTCAATTTTATTCATGGAATGATTGAAAGCTTCCGTTAAGTCCACATCAAGTGAATTTGCAAAACAGGCAAGAACAAATAAAATATCACCAAGCTCCTCTTCGATAGTTTTAACTTTTTCTGTTTGTTTCTTAGGCTTTTCTCCATGATAGTGATTGACTTCCCGTGCCAATTCTCCTACCTCTTCAGTTAATCTTGCTAGTTGGCTTAATGGTGAAAAATATCCTTCCTTAAATTGAGAAATATAGTCGTCTACTCGCCTTTGCATTTCGACAATGGTATAGACAGGTGTATTCATCATAATTTCCCCTTACTCTTATAAGTCTACTATTATGTTAGCTAATAGGTTTTATTTTGACAAATTATTTATTCCAATTATATAGCATAAAAATAAAATTGTTCATATTTATAAAGTTGATTATAATAGTAATTGTACTAAGGTACTAAGGTAGAGCGGTTAAATTCAAAGCTTGGAGGTTCTCAAAATGATTTTCGGAATAAAAATTAAAAATATCCTATTTATTCTTTTAGGATCAGCAATTTTTTCTTTTGGTATTGTTCATTTTAATATGCAAAATAATCTTGGTGAGGGTGGATTTACCGGCATTACTCTGCTTTTGTATTTTCTTTGGGGCTGGGATCCAGCAATTACGAATATAATTCTTAATATACCAGTATTTTTTATTGGTTGGAAGTTTCTTGGCCGTAATACATTTATCTATACAATAATTGGTACGATAGCTGTCTCCGTATTTTTAAGTGTTTTTCAGATATATCAATTCTCTGTATATCTGCAAACAGACATGACACTTGCGGCATTATTTGCAGGTGTATTTATTGGAGTAGGACTTGGGATTATATTTCGTTATGGCGGAACTACAGGTGGTGTGGACATTATTGCCCGATTAGTCAACAAATATGCCGGCTGGAGTATGGGAAAAACAATGTTCTTATTCGATTTTGTCGTTATTGCCACATCCATTTTTATTATTCTGGAATTAGTAGAAGGTATGTATACGCTTGTCGCAGTTTATATTGCTGCAAAAGTGATTGACTTCATCCAGGAAGGAGCATATTCGGCAAAAGGAGCAACAATTATTTCAAGTCATAGCAACGAAATTGCAAAAAAAATTATAATAGACATGGATCGTGGGGTAACGGTACTTAATGGGAGAGGAAGTTTCTCCGGAGAAAAAAGAGATGTCTTATATTGTGTAGTTGCAAGAAATGAAATTGTTCGGTTAAAAAGTATTATCCATGGAATTGATCCGTATGCATTTGTTGCTGTAAGTACAGTTCATGATGTCATTGGAGAAGGATTTACGTTGGATGAAAATAAAAACCCATTAAATGATTAAGATGAATAAAAGAGATGACAAAAATTTGTCACCCCTTTTCCGTTAATTGTTATTACTTGCTACATACATCAGAATAAATCGGATTAATTCCATAACGGCTACAAGTGCTGCGGCAACATATGTCATCGCTGCAGCATTTAGTACTTTTTTCGTTTCACGTTCCTCGTTATTTCTTATAACACCTGAGGAAACCATTTGTCCCATCGCTCGACTAGAAGCATCAAATTCAACAGGTAATGTAACTAATTGGAATAGTACGGCTGCAGACATGAAGATGATTCCAAGTAAAAACATTTCTCCAATACTAAAAATAATACCACCCAGTATGAAAAAGAATGACATATTGGAACCAAAGTTTGCGACAGGTACTAATGAGCTTCTAAACTTGAGAAAAGCGTATTCTTCTGCGTCCTGGATGGCATGTCCAACTTCGTGGGCCGCAATAGCCGAAGAAGCCATAGATTGACCATGAAAGTTACCAGTAGACAGTCTTACCACTTTTTTCCTTGGATCATAATGATCAGAAAGTACACCTTTTGTTTCTTCAATATTTACATCATATAATCCATTATCATCTAATATCTTACGTGCAACTTGTGCACCTGTCATATGTGAAGACGTTGCTTTTTTTGAGTATTTTTTATACGTGCTTTTCACTTTCGATTGTGCCCATAACGGGATAATCATTAATAGGACAATATAAATTAGATATCCACCTAGTCCACCAAACAAACTGCATTCCTCCATAAAAAATTTATTTATTACATGTTCATAGGAAGATCACCTTTCCTACATGCGATGTGAGTTCGGGGAAGCCTTTCTTGTACTCAAAGCTATGCTGCCTCGAACTTTCGACGCACAGGAATGTACTAGTATCGGCGGTGCAACAAATGGGTTCGATGGGGCGAGTTAGCACAGCTCCAGGACGTTGCAACTTTAGTCGACCGATCCTTTTTATCCTCCTTTTGAACTTTCTCTTATATAGGTCAATTTTAGTCAAAAATTAAAAATCAGTCAACTGATTTGTCTTTCTCTACTTCCTTTTTCTGCTCGCCTTTATATTTTCTCCAACTAACATAAGATAATGTAATGGCAATACATCCTCCTATAATTATGATCGTCCAAATTAAGGTAAATAGTTCAGATTTTTCTTTACCATTATTTACCGATAGTGTATTTGAACTTGCTTCAATTGTTAGTACATCAGCTTGCAAATATAATATAATCCCTATGAGCGCGAGGAAGAGGATATTTTTTTTAAACTTATCCATAGAGATCACCTCATATACATTTTCTTTTATTAACATATGAAGTGAAATCTTAATATAGAAGTTATTGACTTATTTTGTATTACGTGTAGTTACTTTATAAGCAATTAGGATAGATACGACACTTAACCAAAAAGTAAAATAACCAATTTCGTTTATATAGTTACTAAGTGATGAATAAGTTGGCATCATTTCAAACACATAGTCAATGACATCATTATGTAAGGTCCATATTGCAGCAACGGTAACGTGCCTCAATTTAAATTTATAATAAGGAATATAGAGTAGTCCCTGTATTGCCATCGCACCATGTGAAATCATTAGCATATAACCCTGCCAACTTAGTGATCCTTCCATAATCAATGTCAATAGATTCATTACCACTGCCCATATTCCATATTTAAATAAAGTTATCACACCAAGAGCCTCAATATATGGAACATTTCTTCCAAAGATAAAAAATATTAAAAAGATAGTAAAAAACAAGCTTGCAGTTGGACTATCCGGAACAAAAATCAAAAACAGGTCAGGGGTGTTAGATAGTTGACTCTCATACCACATATATCCATAAATGGTTCCAAGTAAGTTGATAATAAACAAACAGATTAAAAAACGTTTATCAAGCAATATGTATTTAATCACCTAAATAATTCCTTTCTTTTCAAAAAGTACTGTATATGTAAAAACACCTTTACCAAGTGCAATGGCAAAGGTGTTTAATCGTATTAAAATAGATTATCTATTCTGCGTCTTCATTCACTGAAATGATAAAGTCAGCTAATTGTTCCAATTCTTCATCAGTACCCTGAAACTGATCAGCAGGCATCGTTCCAATGCCTTCTTTTGCGATTGTAGCAATTTCTTCAGCTGAATAATCTATCCCAATTAAGCTAGGGCCAGCAGTACCCTCCAATGACCCACCATGACATGACATACAGCTATTTTCATAGGCGGCATAGCCAGGATGTTCTGTGTCAATTTCAACCTCAGATGGAGGAATTGGTTTGTTCGCTTCTGCGCGTTCTTCCCAATTTACATTCGCTGCTGACTCATACGTTAGCCAAATAACAGATGTAAGTGCTAAAAGCATCATTACAACAGCAATTGGACGTTGATGTGGCCTACGACCAGGTCCTTTATCCAAGAATGGTGCAAGCAATAAGGCACCAAATGCTAAACCGGGAAGCACCAAAATTCCCATAATAATATACGGTCCACTTGCAAATTTATATTTCAATAGTTCATATAAGAACAGGAAGTACCAATCCGGCAATGGTATATAGGCTGCATCTGTTGGATCTGCCACACCTTCCAAAGGTGATGGATGAGCTAAAGTCAAACATAAGAAACCAACTAGAAATACAGATCCTGCCAACCATTCTTTTAATAAAAAGTTGGGCCAAAAAGCTTCGGTTCTTCCAGGATATTCAGAATAGTCTTTTGAAGTATTCGGTTTTCTTTCAGCAGAGATCCGGGAATCTCCGACAAATTTCATTCCTTTCCCCTTATGCATCGCTTTTCCCTCCTTTTTATAGTGGTCCAGAAATACCTTGTCTACGGATTAAAATAAAGTGTGCTGCCAGTAACCCAAATAATGCAGCTGGTAAGAAGAAAACATGGATTGCAAAGAATCTCGTCAACGTTTGTGCCCCAACAATAGATGCATCACCAGCTAAAAGGGTTTTTAATTGTTCCCCTATAAAAGGTACTTGTTCAGCAATTTCAAGACCAACCTGTGTTGCGAAATATGCTTTATTATCCCAAGGCAATAAATACCCCGTGAAACCTAAGCCAAGCATAACAAAGAACAGCAGCACCCCAACCATCCAGTTAAGTTCACGCGGTTTCTTGTATGCACCTTGGAAAAATACCCGCAACGTATGTAATAACAACATAACTATAACAACACTGGCTCCCCAATGGTGCATACCCCGAACGATTTGACCATGTGCCACTTCAGTTTGCAGGTAATAAACAGATTTCCAAGCATTTTCAATATCCGGAACATAATACATTGTAAGGAACATCCCTGAAAGTATTTGTATAACAACAACGAAAAATGTTAAGCCACCAAAGCAATATACAAAAGCTGAAAAATGGTGAGCGGGATTAACATGTTCCGGGACTTCATGATCGGCAATATCTCGCCATATTGGCGTAATATCTATACGATCATCTATCCAATCATATATTTTTTGCAGCATTGAAATTTAAGCCTCCCCTTTTGGTTTAGTATCGCCTAGGAACAACATTCCATCTCTTACTTCTTGTTCATATACATCTAATGGCTGTAATGGTGGAGTTCCTGGTACATTGGTTCCATCTTTGTAATAGCGACCATCATGACACGGACAGTAGAATTCATTTGGATAATCCTCACTGCCTTCCCATGAAACAACACAACCTAAGTGTTTACACACCGGGGAAAAGGCTTGAATTTCATCGTTTTCATCTTTAAAAACCCATGCAGATTTACTTACTTGTGATTCATACCAACCATCTACCTGATCAATCTTCCAGTCAACTCTTGTCGGTTCAGTAGTAATATCTTCGACAGCCAAGCTGACATTTGCTAAATCACCATGACCAGATTTTTTTAATACTGGATCAATAGCCATTCGAATTGGTGAAACAAGCAGTCCTGCTGCCATAAATCCACCTACACCAGTCAATGTATAGTTTAGAAATTGTCTACGGGATACTTGTTGCTTTTTTTCACTCATGTTTTTCCCCCCTCTTTACATTAATCACGGACAATCATTATTTAATCAGATTACTAGGACATTACTATGATAGCGCAAACTGGTTGTCCGGTCAATATATATAAGATTTGTTAGCTAAAAGTTTTAAAATTAATATAGATAATGTGAGGTATAATGCATTATTTCGACATCGTGTTTAATGCCAATAAGATCTAATTAGTTCGCTGATTTGTTCTACCTGATCACGTATTATCGTGTGCATTTCCTTTGAATAAAGATCTCCGGATTGAATTCCTGGCAGCCACAGCAATGTGCCATTTAATGCTTGTTCATTTTTCTTCCAAAAGGAATCAAATGTTATAAAGAAATAATGCATAAACGGCTGCTTCTGAATATCCTCCACCCAGTTATTCAAACGATACACCTCAGATTCTTTAGTGGCAGTCTTTAAATAATGATAGGTTGGTGTCTGCATAACTCTGCCTGTCAGTTCTTTTTCAATTTCATTTGATAGAATAGTCAAGAACTCACTTTGGAATGTGCTCTTTTCCAGATCATTATCCTGGGATAATTGAAAAGGAATTAATGAAATAATTATGGTATCGATATATTCCTTCGCTTGTACATATTGCCTAACATCCTCTTTCTTCCATTTCATTTATTTTATCAGCCCTTCTCCTTATTCTTATACAATCTATAAAAAATATTACATTATATTAAATTCTAGCTTATATGTACAAAAAAAATCAACCTATTGCTCTAGCAAATTAGGTTGATTTTTTCTCCAATCTTTGTAACTGTGTCGACAATTTTATGAATTTTGCTTGATCAAATTCATCCAGTGCATTGTCAATTTTCTCTAGCAGTGTATTTTTTTTGAATTCATATATAGATCTATCCAACAATTGCTTAGCAAGCTCCTGATCTTTTTTTGTTATAAAGTATTCATCTGGTATATACGGATTTTCTTCTAGAACTGCTACATAAAATGAATTTTGATTAGCATCCTTGAAATTAAGTTGTAAGAATAAGGCCTCGTTTTGATTTAATCGTATGTCATGGAATGATTTCTCTGCATCTGTTGTAACTAATTGATTTTTATAAAACCTAAAAGGAACTTCATTGGAGCAGTGACTTGTCATGATAATTCCTCGCGGACAAAATTTTGCATCTCTTACAAAATGAACGTGCTTCAGAAGCTCATTATGGTTAACCAAATAATTTAATATCCAGACGCTTTCACGTTTTTTTAATTGATAGTGATTTAAGAACCATTGTATGAAACTCTTTTTGTCTTGAACGGAAATAGGAGTCTGCATAACTAATTAGATACCTCCTTTATCAGCCTTTATCTCGACTGTTTTAACCGAGTAATATATTCTTCTATCTCATCATCTGATGGCTGTTGAGTTAAATAGGCTTCAAAAATTAAAGTAGCCTCATCCACCCTCCCTTCTTCTGTTAGAAAATATCCAAATTCCTTTAGAAAGTCACTATCTTTGTTAAGGCTATTATATGCTTCCCGATAGTGTTTTAATGCATTATTATATGATTCAGTTTCATTATATGCTCGTGCCAACTCCCATTCATAAAGGGAATCATCTGCGCCTATACCTTTTATTTCGATAAGCAGATCGATAATTCCTTCATAATTTCCTTTATTTTTAAAAAGTTCAATTAAAAATAATACTGCCTCTTTGTAATCCGGATCCAGCGCTAATGCTTCTCGAACAAATTTCTCACTCTCCACATCCTTATTCAGTTGATGCGCAAGTGACCCTGTCAAAAAGAATAGCTCTTTGTTAAATTCATCGACTTGCAATCCTTTATCAGCAGTTTCATAGGCATCCTTGTACATCCCCTCATCTTCATAAGCTTTTGCCAATTGATAATATACAGTGTGATAATAGGCGTCGATTGCAATTACATGCTCCCAAGCTTTGATTGCAATATCCTTACGACCTGCCCGATATGCAGTAAAGCCATATTTAAATAATGTATCAGGGTCTTCATTTTTTTCGTTTTCAAAAAATGCTAATGCTTGTTCAAATTCACCTGAGGCTGCATATGCTTCTGCAAGTCGTTCGTTAATTGAAACATTCGCGACGTCTTTCATTTTTGTTACGGTTTTTTCATAATATGTAATTGCTTTTCTATATTCACCGATTGAAAATAACAGTTCCCCAAGTGCAAAATCAATAATCACTTCATTCGGATCAACTTGTTTTGCAGCAAGTAATTTCTGCTCGGCAACTTCAAATAATCCTTGCGCCTCATATAAATCTGCTAATTGTATCAAGGCTTGCACATATGCCGGATCATCTTCATTAATCCCATTTAATAAATTTATCGCCCTTTCATCATCTTCCAACTCTATAGAGATATTGGCGAGTGCAACTTTCAACTCACCTTCGTCGGGATATTGCTGCAATAATTCATTTAAAATAATGCTGGCTTTATGAAGAAATCCCCATTGAATATATAGTTCAACAATCGTATATCTTTCTTCATCATTAGCAACCTTCAAATATTTCTCCAATAATTCGATTGCTTGATCTGATTGATTACTTTCCATTAAATTTACTGCTTCCATTATGGTGTCCATGATGAACTTCCTCTCTTAGATATCTTGAATAATTGTTATCATAACTAATTATAAATTCATCTTCAATCAAAAGAAAAGAATCCGCCTGTTTTGCGAATTCTCCCTTTTCATTTACTGATTTTATTTAGATCGTCAAAGAAACCCGGATAGGAAACAGCAATGGAACTCACATCATCAACAATTACTTCATCATTTGCAATTAATGATGCAACTACAGCCATCATAGCGATACGATGATCATTACAGGAGAAAACCTTTCCACCAGAAAGTGATGTTTTCCCATGAATAACCATTCCATCTTCAGTTGCCTCAACAGCAGCGCCCAGCGTGGATAATAAATCAACAACAGCAGTTATTCTGTCTGTTTCCTTTACTTTAAGCTCCTCGGCATTACGGATTATTGTCTTACCTTCTACTTGAGTAGCCAATAATGCAATAATCGGTATTTCATCAATTAGGCGCGGAATAATTTCTCCTTCGATTGTCGTGCTATGCAAATTACAATATTTGATTATTATATCACCGAACAACTCTCCACTGACAGTCTGTTCGTTATTTATTTGTACATTTGCCCCCATTGCATGAAGTACATCGAGTATTCCAGTCCTTGTTTCGTTTAACCCCACATTTGTAAGGGTTAATTCGCTTCCAGGAATAATTGCAGCAGCAACTAAGAAAAATGCAGCTGAAGAAATATCTCCAGGTACATATACATCCGTCGCTTTAAGTGTTTGTTTATTTGTAATAGTAATTGTTTGACTATCTGTAGTTAGATCTGCACCAAATGCCCAAAGCATATTTTCAGTATGATTTCTGGTTGGAGTAATCTCTGTAACTTTGGTTTCTCCATCAGCATGAAGCCCTGCCAGTAGTATGGCAGATTTAACCTGGGCACTTTTCACCGGCATGGTATAATCAATACTGTTTAAGGACTTACCTCTTATTGATAAAGGCAGATAGCTTCCCATCTCTCTGCCATCAAAATTGGCTCCCATTTTTCTCAGAGGTATTGCTACCCTGTCCATTGGGCGCTTTGATAAAGAAACGTCCCCATAAACCGTAGAATAAATTGGCAAACCAGCCAATAAACCGAGCATTAATCTGGCAGTTGTACCTGAATTTCCAAAATATAATGGTTCCCTGGGTTCTTGAAGAGCTTCGATACCTTTGCCTTCAATGGTGAGAGTTAATTCTTGTTTATCAATGGAAACACCCATAGCTCTAAAAGCATGAACCGTTCGCATACAATCTTCACCATCTAAAAAGTGCGATACTTTTGTTATACCATTGGCTAAGGAACCAAGCATTACCGCTCTATGTGAAATTGATTTATCTCCAGGAACTTCTAATTCCCCAATAAGTGGGCGGTGAATTGGCTGTAATCTGAATTCATTCATATCGTTTCACTTCCTTTAGCATACGCTTTATCTTTGAATCATTATTTCATATCCATGACGATTGAGCAGCTGATAACTTTTCTGTTGAACATCCTTTGATGCAAAACTCAATCTTAAAGCTCCAGTAATTCCCTCACGGATTTCTAGAATCTGTATATTGTTAATGCTAATATTTTCATTTGCAAGTATTTGCGTAACAGAAGCCAGTGCTCCTGTTTGGTCACGTATATCTACATATATATCATAAAATGAAGGAATTACACCTTTTTCCTCCGTACCTAATCCATCACGATAGGATTTTGCCATATCCAGATATGACATCATATCTTCTTTATCATGTTTATCTACTAAATTTTTTAGAAAACGCATTTCTGTTATCCATTCTTCTAAAAGCTGCGACATTTTGCTGCCATTGTGAAAGAATATATCTTGCCACAACTTAGGATTACTTGACGCAATTCTAGTAATATCACGAAACCCTCCTGCAGCAAGATTAGGCAAATATTTATGCGTTTCCTCCCATTTTCTTGCTTGATGAACAAGGGAAGAAGCAATTAAATGCGGGAAATGGGATACAACTCCTGTCATTTCATCATGTTCATTTGAATTAAGAATAATAAATTTGCTTTTCGTATTTAGCAAAACTTCTTTAAGCGAATCAATTTTGGCTGGAGTACTATTAATGGATGGTGTTAGTACATAGATAGCATTCTCAAATAAATGTGCTTTTGCTGCTTGAACTCCCTTTTTATGCGATCCCGCCATGGGATGACCGCCAATAAAAGTAATCTTTTCGTTCGTCATCTTACTTGCAGCTTCGATTATAGAGCTTTTTACAGATGATACGTCAGAAACGATGACTTCTTTCTTTAATGTAATATCATTTAACTTCATCAGTAATCTAATGGTTTCAGATATCGGCGCCGCCAGTATAATAAAATCAGCCTGTTGCACTGCTTTAGTAAAATCCGTAGCTGATTCGTGAATTAAATTATTTGCTAGTGCATATTCCAGTGCTTCATTGCTAACATCATAACCTATAAGATAATTTTGCTCGGACTTAGCCATCCCTTTCGCTAAAGATCCGCCGATTAACCCTAAACCTGCTATTACTATAGTCCTTTTCACATTTAATTCCCCTTGATTATTTGATTATTTGTTGGTGTAATTCAGTTAATTTATCCTGCATTAACTTCATATCGTCTTCTTTTCCAAGTGTAAACCTGATGGTGTTAGGAGCACCGAGAACTTCACCAGGGCGTACAATAAAACCATTTTCAATTAAAAATTGAAACACTTCAGTTCCACTTACAGGTGTAGCAACCAATAAGAAGTTTGCCTCAGAATCATAATGTTTCCAACCGATTGAATCTAGAAATTGCTGAACAGATTTTTTGACAACATAATTCTTTGATTTTGTATCCTCTATAAATTCCGTATCAGCTAATGCAATTAGTGCAGCTTTTTGTGCTAACGATGTTGTATTGAAAGGGCCTCTAACGACATCCAGCTTTGTAATTAAGTTATTATTTGCTATCCCGTATCCAATACGTAACCCAGCTAATCCATAGGCTTTTGAAAAAGTACGCAATATAATTAGATTAGCGTAATCCGATAAATAAGTAAGTGCATCAATATCTTTTGAATCATCTACATATTCATAATAGGCTTCATCTAGTACGACTAATACATTTGCTGGACATTTATCCATAAATGCTTGGAAATCCTCTTTGGGAATAACTGAACCGGTTGGGTTATTCGGTGAACAAAGCCAAATAACCTTTGTATTTTCATTAGTGGACTTATAAATATTTTCGAGATCATGGTATCCATTGACTGTGGGTATCTCTACCACACTAGCTCCTTCGATTAATGCATTATGTTTATATTGCGGAAAAGTAGGTGTGGCCATAATCGTATTTGTACCTGGATATAAAAATGCTCTGCAAATCATTTGCACAATTTCTTCAGATCCACTGCCAAATAGCAGTTGGTTTTCATTAACGTTTATTTTTTCAGAAACGGCTGTACGCAATTCAGCTGTATAACCATCTGGATAGATATTAAATTCAGATATATTATTGAGAAAGTAATCCTTTACATATGTCGAGTAACCGTACGGGTTTTCATTTGAAGCTAATTTGACAATCCGATCTAAACCATACTCTTTCTTTATATCCTTTACCTGCTTTCCTTGCTGGTATGGGGATAATTGATCCAATATTGATTTTCCATCCATTGATTACTCTCCCCCCTGTTTGATTAGATCTGGTCTTAATTTTATCGCATCATTATGAAATACATGCTGTATCTCTTTTTGGTTTTCGTTTGTGTTTACAACCATCATTATTCGGATACAAGCACATAGGCTACCGGGGACATCCATTTCCACCATACACATAACAGGGACATATGTCCAACCGGGTATTTCTCTTAAAGATTTAGCTGGAAAAGCCGCATTTAAATCCTTTGTAACTGAAATAAAGACATGTGAAACATCTGTGGCACATACATTATTTTTTTTAATCATGTCCTCAATTAAAAACTTTGTATTGTTAATTATGTGTTTTTCTTCGTTTTCAGGAATTGTAGTAGCTCCTCGTATTCCACGTGTCATTCTCCCACCAACTTCCGTAAAAAAGAGTTTAAATAATGCCTAAGATCATGATCATTTATTTCACTAATAGCAGGATCGCCAATATCCTTTAGAAGTACCATTTGAGTTGTATGATTTACTGCTTTTTTATCAGTTTTCATTTTATGAATTATGGCATCGATATTAAGCCTGCGAATTTCCAAAGGGTATTTGTTTGTTCTCAGCCATTTCATTAATGACAAGTAAGGCATTTTTATCTTATAGATTTCTTCGCTCACATGAAGTGAGAATAACAAACCAATCGCAATCGCTTCCCCATGGGTTAAATGTCCATACCCTAATTCAGCTTCAAGTGCATGACCTAAGGTATGACCTAAGTTTAAAAATTTACGAATACCTGCTTCTTTTTCATCTGCCTCCACAATGGCTGCTTTTATTTTTATTCCAATAAGAATATGCTCTTGTAACTGATTATTGGTTAGTGCATCTAAATTAGATTGAATAATAGTATTAAAAAATGATTCGTCAGCAATTAATGCTTCTTTAACCAATTCAGCATAGCCTGAACGTGTTTCTTTTTCATTTAATGATTGTAATGTTTCAACATCATAAATCACTGCTTTTGGCGGATAAAAACTACCAATTAGATTTTTTCCCAGTTCATGATTTATTGCCACTTTTCCTCCCACACTGCTGTCATGTGCGAGTATTGTGGTAGGTATTTGTATGTAATCTACTCCCCGCATATAGGTTGCTGCAGCGAATCCAGCCAAATCACCTACCACTCCGCCACCTAATGCAATAATTAATGATTGACGATCCAATCCATTTTTTAATGCATGTGTATGTAGCTGATAAAAATATTTTATATCTTTTGACTGTTCTCCAGCCGGGATAATGAAATGAGTTACATGATCCTCGGAAAAATTCTCTAATACATCATGTAAATATAAATCTGCCACTATTTTATCCGTAACAATTAATATAGAAGAGTAATCCTGTCCTATAAAATGATTTAATTGAAAACGTATTGCTTCACCAATAATCACGTCATAAGAGTGAGAACTTGAGTGAATCCGTATTTTCTCCATTAAAAACACCTAATTTCTTCACGGTATTCATCTATAGCTTTTTTAAGCTTTGGAAACTGGTCGCTTGGAAACTGTTCTGTTATTGCTTTTGCTAATTCGAAAGCGACCACATGCTCCATTACTACCGAAGCAGCTGGAACGGCACAAGCATCGGATCTTTCAACGGTTGCTTTAAAAGGTTCCTTTGTTTCTATATCAACACTTTTTAGCGGTTTTTTCATTAATGTGGGAATAGGCTTCATGACCCCTTTAACAACGATTGGCATACCCGTTGTCATCCCGCCTTCAAATCCACCAAGTCGATTTGAAGTACGATAATACCCATTTTCTTCATTCCAGGCAATCTCATCATGTACCTCACTACCATTCTTTTCTGCTGCCTCAAAACCAATTCCGAATTCTACCCCTTTAAAAGCGTTAATGCTAACTACACTACCAGCAATTCTACTATCCAGTTTACGGTCATAATGAACATAGGAACCAACACCAGCAGGCATCCCTTCAACATATACTTCTACGACACCACCAATGGAGTCTCCTTCCTTTTTGGCCTCGTCAATTGCATCCATCATTTGCTGTTCAACCTGTTTATCAAGTACTCGTACAGGGGAATCCTCCGAAATCGTTTTTCTGTCTTTCATTGTAAGTGAATCAATTTCTGCTGCACGGATTCCCGCAATTTCCTTTACGTAGCCACTTACTTCAATCCCTAGCTGTTTTAATAACGTTTTAGCCACTGCACCTGCTGCTACACGAACAGTAGTCTCACGAGCTGAGGAACGTTCCAGAATATTTCGAATATCGCGATGCCCATATTTGAGAGCCCCGTTTAAATCTGCATGGCCTGGTCTTGGTCTGGTTACAACACGCCTAATTTTTGCATCTTCTTCCATTGGATCTTCTCCCATAATATCAACCCAATGTTTAAAATCATCATTATGTACAACGAGTGAAATTGGTGAACCTAACGTATACCCATGTCTAACTCCAGCGGTAATTTCTACAAGGTCTTTCTCAATTTGCATTCTTTTTCCGCGTCCATGCCCCTTTTGTCTACGTAATAAGGATTCGTCAATGTCCTCTTTAACTAAAGGCATTCTCGCTGGTATGCCTTCAATTATTGTTGTTAGTTGCTTTCCATGTGATTCTCCTGCAGTTAAGTAGCGCAATTAACATTCTCCTTTACAAGAATTAATTTTTCTAATAACTATATCATAAATGTCATTATTTTTGGTGAAATTCTTAAAAATAAAAACTCTTATCTTTTGGACAAGAGTTTTTAGACCTTTTGATAAAAGAAAGTGTCAAGTAAAGTTAAATCATATTGACTTGGATTAAAAATTTGTTCTGTACTTCCAACAAATAAAATACCCTTTCTATTTAACGTATTACTGAAGCGCTGGTATATTAACTCTTTTGCATCATCTGTAAAATAAATGAGAACATTTCTACAGACAACTAAATCGATGTTTCTCGGATAGTTATCTGCTAACAGATTATGCTTATAAAAAGTTATTTGTTGTTTCAATATATCATTAATGGAATATAATCCATCTTCTGCAGTAAAATACTTTTTCTTTAAGGACGCAGGTAATTCTTTTAAAGCTCGCTCTGGATACATGCCCTGTTTTGCCTTAATGAGAGCATTATCATCAATATCAGTTGCTAAGATTTTTAAATCTACATTTGGAAAGTGTTCTTTTACCAGAATCGCAAGACTATATGGTTCCTCTCCTGTTGAACATGCTGCACTCCACAGCGTTAGTTTTCTGTTGTTTTTTAGTAATAGTGGTAAAACTGTATTCTTTAAAACTTCCCATCTTTTTGGATTACGATAGAATTCAGATACATTAATCGTAATGCGATCAATAAACTCTTTTAATAAATCTTCCTCTTTATTCAATGCTTTAAAGTATGAAGAAAAATCAGGATATCCACGTTTGTTTCTAAGTGAGGTAAGTCTACGCTTCATTTGTACTTCTTTATATAAATTTAAATCTATCCCAAGTTTATCTTTGATTTGAGACATAAAATCAATATATTCCTCCCCCATTCCCCACACCTCTTTCTCCTTGATACTGTTTATATAAGGCTCATTTCGTATCTTTCGTTGTTTTTAATCCTCGTAGTGGATGTAAGACGACATAAAATCAATGTTAGTAGGTCTATCGACCGCTGCGGAAACACATTTCGCTTTCCGCGGGCGGCTGGTGAGCCTCCTCGTGCTACGCACTGCGGGGTCTCACCTATGCCTTTCCTCCCGCAGGAGTCTTCATGTGTTTCCTCCGCTAGTATTCCGTTTACAGCCGATAAACACAATAAATATTTAATATACAAAACATCGAACCATCTCACCAGTTCGGGTGTGCGGAGGGTGGTGACTCCTGTGGGAAAAGCACTTGTCCGAAGACCCCGCAGAGTGGTTTTCTCGAGTAGGCTAAGGCCGTGCCCACGGAAAGCATCCGCCCGTAGCGATCCCGGACGGCAGCAATATCACATGCTTTAGAATATGGTCTAAAGTTACGTCGCAATTTATATCTTTTGTGACAAAAACAACAATCTTCTTTTGGTTGGGCAAGCAGTGCACAGTCTCAATCCGTTAGAAAACAGCCATTTTTAAAAACCCCCGCTTTAAAAACGGGGGGTTTTCAGTATATTAATAAATCCAAGAGCTGTCTTGTTTTGTGTAGTCGGAAATTTCGTCTTTGTCAAAGAATAATCCAATTTCTCTTTCAGCACTTTCAACTGAGTCTGATCCATGGATTACATTCTTGCCAACAGTCATTCCATAATCGCCTCGAATTGTACCTGAAGCAGCTTCCTGTGGATTTGTTTTCCCCATCATATCACGAGCTGTTTTAATTACATTCTCACCTTCCCAAACCATTGCAAAAACTGGTCCAGAAGTAATGAACTCTACTAACTCTCCAAAGAATGGCCTTTCTTTATGCTCGTCATAATGATTCTGAGCCAAGTTTTCGGAAATCACCATAAGTTTTGCTCCAGCTAATTTAAAACCTTTATCTTCAAACCGATTAACGATTTGTCCGACTAAATTCCTTTGTACACCATCTGGCTTTACCATTAAAAAAGTTCTTTCCATTATTTTCACTCCTATGTATGTTTATTTATCCATCCTTAAGAATTCTATCAACTATTTAAAAAAATTACAATAAAATTATGAACGTCGTTTACCAATATATTTTGCAATGTCCTGTAACGTTTGCTTCGCTTTATTATTTGGTAATTCTTCCAACACTTTTAATGCTTTGCTTAAATAAAGATCACTGAGTCTATAAGACTTCTCCATTCCGTTCGTATTTTTTAAGGCATTTAACAATCTGGCAAGATCACTCTCTGAAATGTGATCCGGATCATGAAAGGTTTTCTTTAGTAAATCAGTAAAAGATTTATCATTCATGGCATAAAGTACTGGCAGTGTCAGATTTCCTTGAAGTAAATCATTTCCTGCTGGTTTGCCTAATTCCTTCGCTGATGCTGTAAAATCAAGAATATCATCAATTATTTGATAGGACATTCCTATGTAGTAACCGTATTGATATAATTTATTCGCTTCTACCTCAGATACTTCAGAAACGATGGCACCCAATTTACAGCTTGTTGCAATAAGTAAAGCTGTTTTACGTCTTATTCTACGTAAATAGTCACGTAAATTCTGATCCCAATTAAATTTATCCTTGATTTGTTCAATTTCACCAACACATACCTCCACAATAGTTTTAGCTAATAAATGATGAACCCTAGCGTCTTTTAATGTTGTTATATTTTCCAATGCACGTGCTAAAATATAGTCACCTGTATACATAGCTACACGATTACCGTACGTTTTTTTTATTGTAGGTTTTCCTCTGCGCAGTTCTGCTTCGTCGATAACGTCATCATGCACCAGTGTTGCCATATGTATTAATTCAAGGGAAACTGCTGCAGTCTTTATCTGATCCAGATTATATGATCCCATCTGACCAGATAAAATAACAAAAATTGGGCGAATTCTTTTTCCACCTGCTTGAAGCAATTCGGTAGATGCTTTACGCAATACAGCATGTTTTGCTTGAATAACCTGATTTAATGATTCCTCAATTATATCTAGATCTCGTTTTAAAAATCCATATGTTTTAGCTATTTTCATGAGTGTCACCTTTATATTTAGAACTGATTTATCACGCATTAACGGGCTATAATACCCCCACCTCCAAGCGTGAGAAATCCCAAACGTGAAGGTGGGGATAAACAGACCGTAAATTTCCTGATTCTGTTCAACTAACATTCAGTGGGGGGAAGGGAACCCCCACTGAATGAAGTTTCACTTTATTTAATCCGTATTATTGCTCAGGAGCCCATGTGCATTGCTGCAACTCCACCTGTATAACTTTTCACCTGGACATGAGAGAAACCAGCTTTAAGAAACAATTTCTTTAATTCCTTTTTATCCGGGAAATCTTTAGCCGATTCATTTAACCATGCATATTCTTTATAGCTTTTTGCAAATAGTCTTCCTATCAGTGGCATAATGAATCGAAAGTAAAAGTAATATAATTGCCTATATCCTATCAGAGTTGGTTGTGATGTTTCCAAACACACCACTATCCCACCTGGCTTAACCACTCTTTTTAGTTCTTTTAATACAGTCATATAATCTGGTACATTTCTAAGGCCGAACCCGATGGTGACATAATCAAATGAATGATCTTCAAAAGGAAGTTCCATAGCATTTCCATGAATAAAGCTTAGTTGATCAAGTCTTAAATCTTTTTTCTTTTTCTTCGCAACAGATAACATGTTTAGACTGAAATCCAGACCTGTTACTTCGCCATCCAACCCTACAGCATCTGCTAAAGAGATAGACCAATCACCAGTACCACAACATACATCCAATGCTTTAGAACCTTTCTCAACATTCATTCGTTTCATGACATCCTTACGCCATGCTTTATGTCTTTGAAATGAAATAATGGAATTCATGGAATCGTACTTATTATAAATTTTTTCAAAAACATGATGCACACGTTCTTCCTTAGATTGCTCAGACATAGCTTACCCTTCTTCCGCAATAGATGTATTATTATACAAAAAACCTTTTAATTTTGTTTTGATATGAGTTTTGAAAGTTCTTCTATGAATAGGTAGCTTTAATAGTGCGTTTCCCAATGATTGTGTTTTTTTTTGTATAAAGGCATCTATTATATTTATATTCGATACATAATTACTATTTGGATTATTGTTTGTCCAGGTATTCAATAAATGGGAATAACCATTACGATTTATAGTTTCTTTTTCCTGAATTAATTTATTAATAATAATCCATTCACCTATAATTGCATGTAATGAACGCTCATTAACATGCTCAGCCACATAAAGAATTAATAATGATTCTATCTTCTCTACAATATCGATGTATTCCTGAAAAGTATTTACTTCTTTATAATAGAGCTTCATTTTATATTCATTTATTTCTTTGATCGCCGAAGCTAATTTATGTATGAGCTCAAAGTCCTCAATTTCTGATAGAAGCAAATAATATAATCCACTATAATAATCTCCTGCTAATACTCTCAGTTGTTTGGAAAGCTTGAATTGTTTACTTTCGTCTATTTCATTTGCCTTTGGTACTAAGTCATGTGTGTCTAAAGCTACTTGCACCAACATTGTCGTAATGATATAGCGTTCCTTTTGAAAGGTTGATAACGCAGTATTATCTATAATAGCAGCTAAAATAAAAAGCTTTTCTTCATCAATAATGGGCTGTTGGATATGCTTCACCAGGTATGTATGTTGAATTTTATCTTCAATCGATGCTTTTAGATGTTTTAAATCTAAACTGGAAGTATTCAAAGAAATCACCTGAGCCCTTTCATCTATTCATTAATTGCTCTAGCTATTATAGCATAATTTTTATATGATCGATAATCAAGAATTCCAAAAGAATGCTTATTGGCCTTAATTTATTTTTTCTGACAGCTTAATTATTTTCTATTTGTCCATGACTCGTTTGTATAATGGCTTTACCCCGAACTTTAACTGCAGATGTGTGCTCAGTAAATTGCGCTATCATAACTTCATCCTTATCCAATTTTTCCGAATGATGAAATTTGGTATCTGTACCTCTCGTTAAGCCAATAACGTTAACGCCATTTTCTAATGCTTTAATAACGAAAAAATCTGTTTTACTTGCTAAGTTATCCACGTTATCCCTCCTATTTCTCTACTTTTACTATGTATTATTAAAAACACCTTGTCAACGATCATGCAATAAGAAAAACCAGTTATCACCTCGTCTTTCCAGAGACAGGAGATCATTAATCGGATTGGAAGAAATTAGCGAAATAGTCGGTTCCTTTACTACATATAACTCCACTATTTTTTATACTTTACGTATAAAAAAAGGGTACGCCTTAGACGTACCCTTTTTTCGCCCTATGTACAATTATTTTACACTCTCTTTAAGGGCTTTTCCTGGTTTAAACGCAGGAACCTTGCTTGCAGGAATTTCGATTTCTTCTCCAGTTTGTGGATTACGACCTTTACGAGCTGAACGCTCACGTACTTCAAAGTTACCGAATCCGATTAACTGTACTTTTTCACCTTGTTTAAGTGAATCCATGACAGATTCAAAAACTGCATCAACAGCTTTTGTTGCGTCCTTTTTAGAAAGTTCGCTTTTCTCAGCTACTGCATTTACTAAGTCTGTTTTGTTCATGACATTCACCTCCTCCCAAATTAAGTTCAATCGACATGGAAACAAATAATAAATCTATCATCATTTGTTCACCAATTTGCCAGTTTTTATACACAAATGTCACGTATTTCAATAGTGACATGGCTTATATTAACCGAGTTTGCTACAAAATTCAACAATTAGTACTTATTTTTTTAGGATTTATTTGTTAAAAACGTAAATTTATACTAAAATCCCATATTTTTAGATATAAATATTGAAAAAAGGGTGTATCCCTTGATCCGGTAACATCGGTTAACATTGTACTATACTTATACGACACTAGCTTGAAAATTCCTGCCGTTCATCAGAAAAAAATAAAAAGCAGCTTGTAATCAGCTGCTAAAGGATTATTGCTATTAAACCACCAGAACCTTCATTGATTATCCGTTCCAGTGTGTCTTTTAGTTTATATCTGGCATTTTCAGGCATGAGTGCTATTTTTGCTTGAATTCCTTCTCTGACAATTGAACTTAGTGACCTTCCGAAAATATCAGATTCCCAAATTGATAATGGATCTTCTTCAAAGTCCTGCATTAAATACCTGACCAGTTCTTCGCTTTGCTTCTCTGTTCCAATAATGGGAGCGAATTCGGATTCAACTTCCACTTTTATCATATGGATGGATGGCGCCACAGCTTTTAAACGTACACCAAATCTTGACCCCTGCCGGATTATTTCAGGCTCATCCAATATCATATCCTCAAGCGTAGGTGCGGCAATTCCATAGCCGGTTTGTTTGACCATTTGAAGTGCCCCTGATACTTGATCATATTCTCGTTTCGCATGAGCAAAATCCTGCATTAGTTTTAACAGATGATCTTTCCCCCGTATCTCTTCTCCAACAATCTCTTTTAAAATTTCATCATATAAGTAATCAGGTGCATGTAAATCAATTTCTGCGACACCCTCACCCATTTCCATACCAGCTAAATTCGCTTTGTCAATATAATCATAATCTGCAAAGTCTCCAACAATATGATCTACGTCTCTTAGTCTTTTAATGTTTTTCACTGTATCCTGGATTGCTTCTTGATAATTTTCTCTTAGCCAATGATTTTCATTTAGGACCATAACCCAGCTTGGAAGATTAACGTTTACTTCCAAAACAGGGAATTCATATAAAGCCTCCCGTAAAACATTGTACACATCATGTTCTGTCATGGATTCAATACTCATCGATAAAACAGGTATATCATATTTTTCATTTAATTCCTGACGAAGTGATTCTGTTTCGGAACTTGTAGGTCGAACAGAGTTCACAACCATTATAAATGGTTTTCCGACTTCTTTTAATTCATCTACTATTTTAGCCTCTGAACCAACATAATCATTTCTTGGTATTTCTCCGATTGTTCCATCTGTAGTCACTACTACACCGATTGTTGAATGTTCCTGAATGACTTTACGTGTACCAATTTCGGCAGCATCGTGGAAAGGAATTGGTTCTTCATACCATGGTGTGTTGATCATTCTTGGCCCATTCTCATCCTCAAAACCTTTTGCACCCTCAACTGCATATCCGACACAATCAACTAATCGTACATTTACATCAAGACCTTCATCTACATTGACAGTAACCGCTTGATTTGGAATGAATTTTGGCTCTGTTGTCATAATTGTTTTTCCTGCTGCACTTTGTGGCAGTTCGTCATGTGCTCTTGCACGTTCACTTTCTTCTTCGATATTAGGCAATACAACCAATTCCATAAACTTTTTAATAAATGTTGACTTACCTGTTCGGACAGCTCCTACTATTCCTAGATAAATATCTCCATTTGTCCGTTTTGAGATATCTTTAAAAATATCGACTCTTTCCAAAAGATCCCCTCCCGATCTTCGTACATTTTATTTATGAACAAACTACGAATAATTGACATTACAAGTCTATGATGTTGTCCTATCAATTTATGACTTAAATATGTGTAAAAGAATAAAAAGACCAAAACTGAAATTTCTTAGAAAGACTATAAAAAGAAATTAAAACAAATAAACCCTTGCAACAATATATGTTACAAGGGAATTAATATGTTAACTTTAATTAAAAAATACTGGTTCTCCATCTCTAATAGTATATGGTAAGGAATATGCAGGAACAAACGGAGTATTTTCAGCTAGTATATAACGAATGTCATCCCCTTCTTTGTACTGATGTTCATATTCGTCCAGTGCTATAGTCAAATCTATACGATAGTCTACATAAAGCTGGCCATTTACATCCATTACAATGGGAAGGTTTTCCTTTGAATAAGGGCTTTTAACAACTGGCTGGGAATCAAAATTTAATTTTTCGTAATCAACTGTAAATACACCATCACTAATTTCCTCTCCATATGGAGGGTAAATATGTTTATTTCGGAAAATATCTAATTGAACATTTACTTTCCTTAATTCTTCAGTGATTTGTAAATCAATTAATTTCACTTTGGGGTTATCCTCTGGTGTTATAAGTGTGTATTGATAAACCCCACCATTTTCATATGCATTTCCAGGTATTTCGGTAAGTGTATTTGTTTCTTTTAAAGCAGTAAAATCAATGAGATACTTTTGAAAAATAGGGGTGTTATTTTCCTTCGTTTTTATCGGAACAAGTCCCTGTTTTTCTTCTTTATATTGATCAACGGCATTTTGCACCAGTTCTATTTGCGTTTCATTTGGTGATTGATTTTTTTCAAGCTCACTCTGTGGATATAAACAGCCGCTTAATATAAATATAAGTACAATTGCTAGAAATATCTTTCTATATGTAAACTTCATAAAATAGCCTCCTCGTAAAACTATCCTGTTGGACCACTAAACACAATATATAAGATAATTATCGCACCTAAAACAAGACATATATATGAAAGAACTGTAACAATTCCTGCTAACCACCCTTGAAGTTTATACCTGCTAAACAAAATCAAACCGATAGCTAAAATTAAGAGAATCATTCCTGCAAAGGAAATATACATTTTAAGCATAGCTATTGACATTTTACTCCACTCCTACTCCAATCGAAAATGAGATTTCATTTTGGTTATCTAGATACGAAAGGTCTTTTTTGACTTCCGACCTATGCTATCTGATCTCTGCTTCCGCACATAGAATTATATCATATGGTTTTTATTTCAAGTATTAAAATGTTTTTGTCAAACTATTAAAACTCCCTTTGTAAATGAAGACAGAACAAAAATGCGGGGCACCTGTTTAGGAACGTAAAAACTGGAGCTCCATGGGACTGCGCTAACGCTTGTCCCGCCAAAAAGAACCTGATATGGCTATAGCACAGGAGCAGAACGTGGTTAATTCTGCAATTGAGTTATACACAAATCATAAATTTTATCATTTTCGAAGCAACTAAAAATCCGGGATGAAGGGGGCTAACTCCATCCCGGTTTGACTAAATAATATCCTTGCAGACTCTATCCATGAATGCTTGTGCGATTTATTTTATGCAAGTATGCGTCTTAATGTATCCTCACTTGCCCAAGTATAGTTATTTTTTAAATAATTGATTTAACGATTGCATATCCATCGGCATATTATTCTTTACAATGGATTGTACAATTTTATCTTCCTTTTCCTTGGATATAGGCTTATTTGCGAGTTTTGCTAAATGTCGAACAAGCTTTCTAACTGTTTTTTCATCCGAAAAATCTGCGTTTTTTACTGAATCAGCTACTTTGTAAACATCATCCGGATTAACATTAGCTTTTTGTTGTATTTTATCAAAAAGGCCTTTTTGAAAATTATTCACACACTCTCCTCCTTGCTAAGTTAAGTCAATATATTATATGCAAGGAGCTATTTTAGTGTTATTGTGAATAACGCTCATTTAACAGTTGCGCAAGGTCATCCATTTCTTCGCGTTTTGTTCTGTTCATTAATTGTTCAACCACATCTTTTGGAGTCCTTCCCTCAAATAAAACCTGATAGATACCTGTGGTTATCGGCATCTCTACCTGCTGTTCTTCAGCAAATTGATAAGCAGCTTTAACCGTTCTGACACCTTCTACCACCATACCCATTTGGTCTAATACTTCGTCTAAATTATGCCCTTTACCCAATAAATTACCTGCACGCCAATTTCGGCTATGCACACTTGTACAAGTTACTATTAAATCTCCAACACCTGGTAATCCTAAAAAGCTAAGCGGATTTGCCCCAAGTGATGTCCCTAATCTGGCAATTTCAGCTAATCCTCTTGTAATAAGTGCCGCTTTTGCATTATCCCCATATCCAAGTCCATCAGAAATACCTGCTCCTAGAGCGATTATATTCTTCAATGCTCCACCAAGTTCGATGCCCAGAATATCTGGGCTTGTATAAACTCGGAAATCCTCATTTATAAATAAATCCTGTGCTGTCTTGGCATTTTCCATATTCATTGATGATACAGTTACCGTTGTTGGTTGTCTTAATGCCACTTCTTCAGCATGGCTTGGACCTGATAAAACAACAATATTATCTTCGTTGTACTCATCCATTTCTTCGCTAATCATCTGTGAGACTCTTTTTAAGGTTACAGGTTCGATTCCTTTAGAAGCATGGATAATTGTTACAGAATGTTTTAACACTTCATTTAAATGACTGCAAACTTCTCGTATTGCTTTAGTAGGCACTACAACAATAATTGCTGTTACATCCTTTATAGCCTCTTCAAGCTGATAAAATGCATTTATGCTATCTGGTATGATAGGATCTAAATATTTTTCATTTCTATGGGTTGAATTAATTATTTCAGCTTGCTCCTGACGATGTGTCCATAATCGAACATCATGGCCATTATCTGCTAACACAATACTTAAAGCAGTACCCCAGCTTCCTGCCCCTAACACAGCAACTTTTGACAATGGATTCTCCCCCTTTACTGTCTCTTTCTTGCAAATAATTTAATAGGTGTTCCAACAAATCCAAATGCATCTCTAATTTTATTTTCTAAAAATCGTTCATAGGAAAAATGCATTAATTCCGGATCATTAACAAATACAACAAAGCTAGGTGGCTTTACTGCTACTTGAGTAGTGTACAGTACTTTTAATCTTTTGCCTTTAACCGTTGGTGTTGGGTTCATTGCTATTGCATCCATAATTACATCATTCAAAACATTGGTAGGAATACGTTTCGCATGATTTTCACTAGCTAGTTTAATTGATGGTGTTAACGTATGAAGCCTTTTTTTTGTTTTAGCCGATAGAAAAACAATTGGCGTATAATCCAAATATTGAAAATGAGCACGTACCTTAGCCTCAAATTCTTTCATTGCTTTTTCGTTCGTCTCAACTGTATCCCATTTATTTACAACAATAACAATTGCCCGCCCAGCATCATGTGCATAACCGGCAATTTTTTTATCTTGTTCTCTTATTCCAGTTTCTGCATCAAGTAAAACTAATACAACATCCGAACGTTCAATTGCTTTTAATGCCCGCAGCACACTGTATTTCTCCGTTGTTTCATACACCTTGCCACGTTTACGCATTCCTGCAGTATCAATAATAACAAAATCCTGATCATCTCTATGCAGATATGTATCTACAGCATCCCTAGTAGTGCCTTCAATTTCACTCACTATGACTCGTTCTTCATTTAGTAATGCATTTACCAAAGATGATTTCCCTACATTCGGTCTGCCAATCAAACTAAAGTATATCGTGTCTTCTTCTATTTCCTCATTTTCTGTTTTAGGAAAATGATTAACTACCTCGTCCAATAAATCGCCCAAACCTAAACCATGCGAACCGGAGATAGGAAATGGTTCACCAAATCCCAAGGAGTAATATTCATATACTTTTTCCCGCATCTCAGGATTGTCAATTTTATTTACCCCAAGAACAATCGGTTTATTAGATTTATATAGTAGTTTAGCCACTTCTTCATCAGCTGCTGTAATACCTTCTCTTCCATTCACCAAAAAAATAATAACATCAGCTTCATCGATTGCAATTTCAGCTTGTTGTCTCATTTTTGCTAATAAAGGTTCATCCCCAATTTCAATTCCACCTGTATCGATAAGATTAAACGTATACGTTAGCCATTCAGCCTTGGCATAAATTCGATCTCTAGTCACACCAGGAATATCCTCTACGATCGATATTCTTTCTCCAACAAGTCTGTTAAAAATAGTTGATTTACCCACATTGGGTCTTCCTACAATTGCTACTACAGATTTCCTCATGAAAGGAACATCCTTTCTCTTTTCCCAGGTATTTGCTTTAACTGTAATTCATTCTAGCAAAAGAAGCAGATATAAACAATTGTTTTCAGTGCTTCACAATAATAAATATTTCATCACCCAGTGCATGTGCAATTCCATCCGTTATTGCTTCAATATTTGCAGCAATACTTTCTAGTTCATTTTTATCTTCACATATAAAAATGGGGGCACCACCTGAGATCTTCGTTTTATTCGTTGTTATTACAGCCAATACAGCCTTTTCTAGCTTCAAAGTAGTTATTCCTCCTTATTATGCTTTTTAGATTCAGAAGGCATTCTTATTGCGTTTTCCAGAACTGGAACAGCACCAATAATTTCTGTAGCCTTATCTATTTCTCTTATCTGTGGAAGGATAAAAATGCCTATACGACCATCATCTAAATCTCGTTTTATCAAGGGAGTTAGAGCGGGTGTTCCAGAATCACGAAATACACCTAATGAAATGGACACATCATGCAATATTGCCTGACGTTGTCCTAGATTAGCAATTGTTGTTATTACATTTATATTTTTGGGTGTCAGTACAAACCCCATTCCATATTTCATTATCTCTTCTTGTCTTTCAGGCAAACCAATATTCATGATATAAATATTATCCACATAAAGCCCCGCACCTTCAAAGTGAAGGGGGTGATAATCAATAGCTACAATATCCTTTATGGTTGATCCACTCATTAAAAACTTTCCGATAATCAAGCATGCTACAGCACCAGCAATTGCGAAATATACATTCCAAATAATAAATAGTAATGTACCAACGAAAGCAGTGAAAATTACAATATAATTTCTGCTTTCAAACGAAATAGCGATTCCTTCTATGTAGGTTTTGCCTCTAGGAACTAATTCAAATCCGTCAATCTCCGTCAATGTATTTCTTTCCATATTACGTACATCTCTAAATTGCGTTGCCGCAACAGTTAAAAGAGTTACTGCGGTAAACTCCATCTCCATTATTGCAGGTACAGCCACCGCTCCAAGTAATGCTGCTATAAACCCAAGTGATAAGTGAATTGTTTTTCCATGTAAATATGTCGGGTATTGCCTGTAATCTGTTCGTAACATCAATATTCGCGCTAGCGTTCCAACGGTAACTCCAAATATTATAGGCATGGTATATTCATTCATTAAGCCACCTCATCGATTGTTTGTATTTATATACAGCCGAGAAAAATTTGTATTTCCATTTATGTAGTATGTCTAGAAACGAAATTATTACTATAGTAATTATTACATTTTCAACGTATGAAATTTGCCCAATAGACTCATAAAAACCATAACTAGACAGTGTAAGACTAAATATATACTCACCAGCGGATATTCCAAGGATGCCTATTCCTAAACGATGGTCAAAGCCTTTTGTTAAAATTATAATTAAAATGGAAATTAAAAATGAAAGGAGAAGTGGCCTAGGTAAAACAATCCATACAGGTGAATTTTTTTCCCAGAAAAGAATTGCTGCATAACCAATTGTTATGGTGAAAGAGGCAAATAAATGATACATTAATCCCGGTAGTTGAACGAGCAATAAAATTGACCCACCTAAAACTAAAAGAAATGAAACTGAAACAGACAGATCCCCAAATGGTATATCATAATTTGAACCTATAATTGATGCTAATATCCAACTAGCGAATAATGTCCTTCGCTTACTTTTCTTCATAAAGAAAGTTACGACTACCCAGATTATCCAACTGAACCAATAAAACAATAAACCACTAGCCAATACATTCACCACCCATTATTAGGCATTATAGCTATTATTTTTATTCTCTATACTAAGAAACATGCTAGAGCGTCTTTCTAGAGGTCAGATTTGAAGAAATCAGCGAAAGAGCCGACTTCGTTTATACTTTATTACCACTAAAAAAATCCTCTCCATTTAGGAAAGGACTTTTTGTCATGTATTTTTATTTATATTTATTGAGCTTATCCCCAATAAAATCGCCTATCTGAAACCCGGACTGATCATCATCTTTTTCGTACTGTTTAACCTCTTTAGCTACCTGTTCTTGTTCTAATTCTTTTATACTAAGCGATATACGCTCTTCTTTTTCACTTACATCCAATACTTTAACTCTTATTTGTTGGTTGACTTCCAGAACCTCTTGTGGTGTACCAATGTGTCTGTTAGCTATTTGTGAAATATGAACTAAACCTTCCACTCCAGGTTGTATCTCCACAAATGCTCCAAAGTTAACAAGTCTTTTAACAGTACCATCAAGGATATCACCATTTGAAAT
The DNA here is from genome assembly GCF_059698015.1 of Oceanobacillus sp. NCCP-135. NCBI lineage: Bacteria > Bacillati > Bacillota > Bacilli > Caryophanales > Bacillaceae > Oceanobacillus > Oceanobacillus sp. NCCP-135. Next base: position 134,060 of record NZ_BAAKSZ010000002.1, read on the forward strand.
ACGGCCTTCAATGTTCTCCCATGGTCCCGGAGTTGTATTCTTATGTGATAAAGAAATACGTTCATTATCTCGATCAACAGATAATACCTCAACCTTAATTTTGTCACCTTCTGAAACAACATCAGCTGCTTTTTCTACATGTTGATGTGCTAATTGAGATATATGAACAAGTCCATCAACTCCTCCAATATCGACAAACACACCAAAGTTTGTCAGCCGTTGAACTGTTCCCTCCAGAACCTGACCTGCTTTTAGCGATTGCAATAAAGCGCTTTTTTGTAAATCAGCTTCTGCTTCTACAACTGCCCGATGGGATAGTATAATACGGTTTTGTTCCTTATTTAAATCAACAATCTTTACTGTTAACATTTTGTTTTTATAATCAGTAAAATCTTCTACAAAAAATGTTTCAACTAAAGAGGCCGGAATAAATCCGCGAATACCTACATCTACCACCAGACCACCTTTAACTACTTCTTTCACTTCTGTTTCAAACACATCACTATTATTATATTTTTGTTCTAATTGATCCCATGCTTTGTCGGTGTCAATTGCTCTTTTAGAAAGAATTACTTCATCATCATCGATCTTTTTCACTTTTAATGTAAGTGAATCCCCTTCTTTTACAGCATCGCTTGTTGATTCAACATGAAGATTAGATAATTCACTAATTGGAAGAATTCCTTCTGTTTTATATCCAATATCAACAAGAACTTGCTTTTCTTCCAATTTTACAACAGTTCCTGTAATTGTATCTCCTACGTTTACTTTTGGTAATTCATTATTCGCTTCACTCATTTTCCTAGCCTCCTAATACAGTTCATTAACCCTATAACAATAAAATGATTGTGGATGTTCAAAAAGTCCGGTATAATAACGCATCGACGAATCTTGTTGACTTGTTTCTCCCCCCCATGGAAAGGTAGAACACAATTCCTCCGTGTCATGTATATTTGGTGAGGCTATCCTTGTGCTTGAAACTACACCGCCGAACTTCAACGCACAGGACGCACAAGTGTTGATGTTGCAATAGAATACTTGCGAACTTAGCCGACCTCGATCCTTTTTATCCTCCTTTTGAACACGATCTGATAGTATAATTAAAAGTCTTCTTTTTTATAACTTCTAATAATTCCAATTATTTGTCAAGTAAAGTAGTTTATTTCTGGTGATTTTTTAGCCAACCTCGGACTTTTTTACCCTCCTGTTGAATACGCACGAATACGAAAAAGTAAAAAAACAAAATGACAACAAAAAATCTTTGCTATTTTATAGATTCATGACTTAATTCCTTTAGAGATATTAAAAGTACAATTTAGTAATTCGTTACCGTGGAAGCTTCAGTTAAAATCCGCTCTACAACTTCATTAATTGATAAGGATGTTGTATCTATCTCGATAGCATCATCAGCTTTAATTAATGGTGCTACCTCACGTTTAGAATCAATTAAATCTCTTTGTTCAATTTCTTTTTTTAGATCTTCCAGATTTGTTGTAAAACCTTTTTTGATATTTTCTTCATATCTGCGCTTTGCTCTTTCTTCAACTGTCGCAATTAAAAACACTTTCACCTCTGCATCCGGAAGTACATGGGTACCTATGTCTCTTCCATCCATAACAACTCCACGTTTTTCTGCCAACGCCTGTTGTCTTTTAACCATTTCTTTTCGAATTTTAGGATGTGCTGCTATATAGGATACATTGTTTGTAACTTTTTGAGAGCGTATTTCTGCTGTTACATCAGCCCTATCCAATAATACCAGCTGTCCGTTTTCACTTTGTTTAAGTTCAATTACAGTATGTTGTAATAAATCAACCAATGGCTGTTCATCTTCCAGCTGAAGTGATCTCCTCAGAGCTTTTAATGTTAAAGCCCGATACATTGCACCTGTATCAATATAAATATAGGAGAGCTGTTCAGCAACAATTTTCGCTACTGTACTTTTTCCAGCCGCTGCTGGACCATCAATTGCGATCCTGATTGTATTCATTGATGAAATCATTCCTCTCATTACTCAGCTAAAATAAACGAAGTATATTCACTTTGAAAAAACTTGGCTATAGCCAAGTTTATTGTTTAACATGTCTAATTTATAATAACATACTGATTTAAAAATGGTCTATCAGTTTATAAAAGGTATTATACATAAGAAATTACGTTAACTCTTTTTTTCGTGCTTCTCGCTGTTTTTCAAAGCAATAGCTTATCACTTGTTGTTGAGCTTTACTTGTTATAGATATAAACTTCAAAGAAGCAGTTACAATGGAATTTATTGTTTTAATAAACACAATTTCTGCTTGTGTATAAACATATTGGAATGTACCCGAATTCATTTGTAATACTAACCAAACATCAACTGTTTGATGTGTATCAAGGTTAATTGCTTTTGGTACGATTATTGACAAGCCACCACCACTTATGTCAGAAGTGACTGTTACGAAAGGGGTAAAACTATGATCACTACTGTGAATTGCCACATCAACAGCTGCATTAACCCGAACAAATTCACGTCGTTGTATTCGCTGAATTTTATTTTTATTCGGTAATTTAATTGCTAATGCAGGTACATTCAATTTTACTTTCGCAACGATTTCTGATTGGAATTGATAAATTGCCTTATCTGTTTCAGCAAATGTAACCGAAAAAATTACACCCTTAGGAATAAAAGCTGTTTTCATTGTCTTATCACTAATGGGGTAATCAATGAATAAGTAATGCTCATTTTTTTCTATAACTTTACAGCGATATTTACTGATTTCTCCTGTATCCGAATCTTTTAGTTTCAAATGAAGTAAAGTGGCTATTTTCATGCGTACCCCCCATATTACTCTATAAAGTTTTTTGAATATAATCCGATATACCTATTATTACAGAAAAGTCAAAAAAGGGAAAGATTTTTATCTCTCCCTAAAAGGTTCCGGCATAATTTATTTCTGTACCATCTAACTTTTCAACTTTTTCCTCATGACCATTCATCGCATTTATAAAGATTCGATAGGTTTCATTACCTAGTATCCCTAAAAATTCATATGTTAACACTTCTTCTCCTAAATCATTGTCAATAACTGCCAGGAAATCTTCCTGTATATCCACATTTGGGTTTACCGCTTCTTCTGCCTCTGATTTTGAAATTTCGGGTTCTGGTATGTCTCGATCTGTATGATTCATAAAATAGTTTCTTGCGGTAAAACCGAGTATATCACCATTATCTAATCCTACTTTTACTTCCATTGCATCAGAATACACCCTAACACCATCTTCATTATATAAAAAAGAATATACACCAATGTTATTGTATTCACTGCTTTGAAAGATTGTCATATTTTCAAAGTCGAACTTTTTTAGGTATTCTTCTGATTTCTTTAAACCCTCATTTAAACTTAATTTTTTTTCTTCAATCGGTCTATCAACTAAAAGTGTGATTGGATGCGCTCCTTGTACTGACATATCCATATATGCGTTTTTTTCTCCGTTGCGGTAGGAAATGCTGTACATTGGAATATCTGCACCTTCTCCACTTTTGGTTATAGTTAAATTATCCTCATTATCGACATTAAATAGTTTTTTTCCTTTGGTCAATGCTTCTTCCTCATTTATTTTATCCCCAGTTAGAAACTTATATTGATGTTCCTTTGAAGAAGTTCCTATTATAGAAGAATCCACATTGCTCTCCGCAAAGCCTTCTACTTTCTTTTCAACCGTTTTTAATCCATCTATTATTGTATTATCCATTTGTTCATCTTCATTGGCTAAAGCTAATTGAACATCCATCCAGCGCAAATTATTTTCTAATGCAATATGCTGCACCTGTCTTAATTCGTCTTTAATATTTCCTGATTGTTTGTATAAATCTTCTAGGGACTTTGTTTCTTCATCTGAAAGCGGATTATCCTCTAAGTTTCTTACTGCAGTTCTATAGGTGAAATCTCCAATATTAGATAAAAATTCCTCTGTTTTGTTAAAAGGTAGCAGACCTAAAGGTAATTGGCCTACATTTGATAACGCTTCAGAAGATAAACGCCATATATCGACTAATTGTGGAGATAGTCTTTGATTTGAATTCATTGCCAAGGACGTACCGATTTTGTCATGTAACAAATCTATATGATAAGAAAGTTCATGAAAAGAGCGTTGGTACGTATTTTCCGCTTGTATTAGAATTTCATTCTTCTCCTGGTGCTCCTGATAACCCCAAACTGCTGTACCAGCAATTCCTAATGAAAGGATTGCTATTAATATCCATCGAACCATACGAATCACACCTTTCTATTTACAAAATATATGTTTTCCGATTTTTTTAATTTGCGGCCTTGTCCAGATCCAGGCAGATGTGGCAGTGTCTGGATTGAAATAATATAAAGCATTGCCAGTTGGATCCCAGCCATTTATTGCATCTAATACAGCTTGTCTGGCAGTATCATTTGGTGTCAGCCAAATTTGCCCATCTGCCACTGCAGTAAAGGCCCTGGGTTCAAAAATGACACCTGATGCATTATTAGGAAATGTCGGGCTTTCTATCCGGTTTAAAATAACTGCTGCTACAGCGACTTGGCCAACATAGGGTTCCCCTCTTGCTTCCCCATAAACTGCATTTGCCATTAATTGAATATCATTTTGTGAATAACCCTGTGGTACATTTACCGATGCTGTATTGGTGGTTGTAGCTTGTTCTCCCCCTCCCGAGTCTTTAGCCGAATTTGGCGCAGACTGCTTTTTATTATCCACCCCACCATAGTGTGTAAACCTTTTTCCCTGATTTATTTGTTCCTTCACATATTTCTCATCATAATTACTTGCATCAACTAATTTTTGTTTTGTAGTTTGTCCAGCCAATCCATCTATTTCAAGTCCGAATTCATACTGGAAATTTCGTAGACCCCAGTAAGTTCCCCAGCCGAAAACGCCATCTATCTTGCCATTATAAAACCCTAAATATTGTAATCTCGCTTGTAGTTCAATGACATCGTCACCCACAGCACCATGTTGAATTACTTGTTCACTAAAAGCACTGATCGGTTTTGGCGAATGTGTTGCCTGAAGTCCTATAAACAAACAACAGATAACAATGAATAAAAGGGAGATTTTTTTATAGGTCATAGTTTTTCCTCCTGCTTTGTTATTATATTTGTAATACCTATTTTTTGAATAAATCTCCATTTTATTCACAAATAAGACATGTAGTTTATAATGTGAATAAGAAATCAATAAAAAAACCCCTGTTTGCTATCTGCAGAGGATTTTAGGCTTGTTGTTTTTCTTTTTGAAGAATAAGATTAGGAGTAGATTTATTTGCTACCTTTACCCGATGTAAGGCAATGACCCATAATGCTATCATGAAAGGTATTAATAAGAAAAGCCAGTTACTTGTGACTGTTTTTAAAATATAATTATATGTTCCATGTAGCACATACGGTAAAAAAAATGCCAATGCTATATTTCTTTTCTTATGTGTTTTATTTACCTTTGCCTTTCCAAAATAATATCCCATAATCACAGCGAATAAGGCATGTGATGAAACGGGAAACAATGCTCTTGAAAACGCATATTCTATTCCATTGGTAAGTAAATACAAAATGTTTTCAACTGTTGCAAACCCTAAGCTGATCGCGACAGCATATACAATTCCATCGTAATGAGCATCGAATTCGGAATGATGATAGATGGTATAAAGAAAAATAAACCATTTGAAAAACTCTTCAGTTAATGCTATGAGTAGGAATGAGTTTACCAAATTATTTTCATTTAGTCCCTCTACTGAAAAAGCATACTGAATAAACATAATTGGAAATACAAGGATCGATCCAAATAAAAAAGTTCTTATAATTAACGGGAGCGGCTCCGTAAATTGGTCTTTTAAATAAAAAAAAGACATTAATGCTAGTGTAGGGGCTATCCCAGCAGATAAAATAGCAAACATTGTTTAAACCCTCTTTCCAATTACATTACTTTTATCGTATCATGAAGTAATAGGAATGAAAATAGCAAACATAAAGCTGGTGATAAAAATGAAAGATATATTAATTATTCATACAGGTGGTACGATTTCTATGCTGGAAAATAAAGAGACTGGAGAAGTAACTACAACAACCAAACATCCTTTAAGCGATCGATCTTTTTATTTTCAACCATATGCTAGGATTGACGAAATAATCGAATACGAGCTCCCTTCTCCACAAATAACTCCTAAACACATGTTGGCGATAGCTAAGAAAATAAAGCAAGTAATTTCTTTGTACGATGGAGTTGTCGTAACACATGGTACAGATACGCTGGAAGAAACAGCCTACTTTTTAAATTTGGTTCTTGAAACAGACAAACCAGTAATTTTAACTGGAGCAATGAGATCAATCAATGAGATTGGCTCAGATGCGTTATACAATTTAATCAGTTCTGTTCGGGTAGCTGTTGAGGACGAGGCATCCTTTAAAGGTGTATTAGTAGTTATGAATGATGAAATCCATACAGCTGTAAATGTGACAAAAACTTCGAGCAGCAATGTTGCCACATTCCAAAGCCCACAATATGGACCAATCGGAATAGTAACGAAAGATTCGATCATATTCCATCATACAGTCATATCACGTTACTGCCACCCGGTAGAAAATATATCCAAAAATGTTTTCCTGCTGAAAGCATTTGCTGGAATGGATGAACAAATTATAGATGCCTTACATCAAGCAAAGCCAGATGGATTAGTAATTGAAGGATTAGGTCAGGGAAATTTACCGAAACAAGCAATCATCCCATTACAAAAAATGTTAGATAATCAGATCCCTGTTATTCTTGTTTCCAGGTGTTTCCGGGGAATCGTGCAACCAACGTATGGGTACGAAGGTGGAGGAAGACAGTTAAAGGAAATGGGAGTTATTTTCACCAATGGTCTAACAGGTCCAAAGGCACGAATTAAATTATTAATTGCACTGGAAAAAACAAATGATTTTAATTTATTGAAAAGGATTTTTGAAAAAGAACTATAACGACCTCTATAAAAAGGCTGTTATGTAAAAGATTGGGATATAAGCCTTTGTCAACTTTTACAACTACTGCGACGATTAAATAGCAACAAGTGGTTTCGATGGGGCGAGCAGTGCGCAGTCTGACTATTTGGATCGGTCGAACGAAGTGCATACCAAAAACTTACGAAAGAGAATTAAAAAAAGCTAGCATACTTTACTCTGCTAGCTTTTTTTAATTATCGATTCAGCAATCATCTGTCCATGAAAGCGTCCATTTTCTATAAATATTTTATTATTATTATAACCAGCAGCAACCACACCTGCTATATAAATTCCTCGAATATTCGTTTCAAATGTATTTTCATTATGGTAAGGGATTCCACTTATTTCGTCAATTTCTATTCCGATATTTTCAAGAAATAAAAGGTCTGGTTGATAACCAGTCATCGCAAAGACGAAATCATTTTTTATTTTCTTCGTTTCACCATTAATTGTATAGTAAACATCCTTATTTGTTATTTTGGTAATGTGTGAATTAAAATGCATCTGCACAAGATCCTTTTTTATTAAGGAATCAAACTCCGGAAGTATCCAGGGTTTAATACTTTTGGAATATTCCTCACCACGATAAAACACAGTAATGCGTGCTCCAGCTTTATGAAGCTCCAATGCAGCATCAACAGCAGAATTTTTCCCACCGATAATAACAACATCTTTATTGAAATAAGGATGGGCTTCCTTGAAATAATGCATCACTTTTTCTAATTTCTCCCCAGGAATATTCAGATAATTGGGCTGATCATAGTATCCTGTTGCAATGATGACGTGGTCTGCTTTATAACTGCATATTTCTTGTATGTTATTTAACGCATGAATTAGAAATCCATTCCCATCGAGTTTAACTTCTGTAACCTTTTCAAACGTATTTACACGAAGATCTTTACGTTCTGCTACAGCACGATAATATGCTAAAGCTTGGTTTCTTACAGGTTTTTTATTTTCAGTTATAAATGGCATATCCCCGATCTCTAGCTTTTCACTGGAACTAAAAAACATTTGGTGGGTTGGAAAATTATAAATTGTATTTACAATGTTTTCCTTCTCGATAATCAATGGATTTATGCCATGTTTTTGCAGCTCGATCGCACATGACATACCACAAGGTCCCCCACCGATAATAATAACCTTTTCTTCCTGCACAACTACGCACTTCCTTTATTCTCTATTATCTTTTATGATTATAAACATAAAAAAACCCTTATCTAACTATACATGATAAGAGTTTTTTCGTCATTTATTACGTTCTGTTTTACACCCAACCACGGAATCTGGAGGCTTCTGCCATTTTTCTAACACCAACCATATATGCTGCCAATCTCATATCTACACGTCTTGTTTCAGCAGTATTAAAAATGGTATTGAATGACTTAATCATGATTTCATGTAATTTTTCATCAATATCTTCTTCAGTCCAATAATATCCTTGGTTATTCTGTACCCACTCAAAATAAGAAACGGTTACACCGCCAGCAGATGCTAACACGTCTGGTACCAAAAGAATTCCTCTTTCAGTTAAAATTTTAGTTCCTTCCATCGTTGTCGGCCCGTTTGCTGCTTCAACAACAATGCTTGCTTTAATCTCATGGGCATTTGCTTCAGTAATTTGGCTTTCAACTGCAGCCGGAATTAAAATATCACAATCCAACTCCAGCAATTCTTTATTCGTAATTGTATTATTAAATAATTTTGTAACTGTTCCAAAACTATCTCTTCTATCGAGTAAATAATCAATATCTAGACCGTCCGGATCATGCAATGCTCCATATGCATCTGAAATTCCGATTACTTTTGCACCAGCGTCATGCAGGAACTTTGATAAGAAGCTGCCCGCATTTCCAAAACCCTGTACGACAACCCGGGCACCTTTTACATCAATACCCTTTTTCTTAGCCGCTTCATTAAGAACTATTGTAACCCCTTTTGCTGTCGCAGATTCTCTTCCGTGAGAACCACCAAGAACAATTGGTTTTCCAGTAATAAATCCTGGACTGTTAAACTCATCAATACGACTATATTCGTCCATCATCCATGCCATTATTTGCGAATTTGTAAACACATCCGGTGCAGGAATATCTTTTGTCGGACCTACAATTTGACTAATTGCACGCACATAACCTCTACTTAACCCTTCCAGCTCACGGAATGACATTTCACGAGGGTCACAAACTATTCCACCTTTACCACCACCATATGGAAGGTTAACAATCCCAGCCTTTAAACTCATCCAAATGGACAATGCTTTGACTTCTTTTTCAGTTACATCCGGATGGAATCGAACCCCACCCTTAGTAGGTCCTACTGCATCATTGTGCTGGGCACGATAACCAGTAAAAATTTTTATAGATCCATCATCCATACGAACAGGTATTCTTACCGTCATCATTCTGATCGGTTCCTTTAGTAGTTCAAAAACTTCATCTGGATACCCCAATTTTTCCAATGCAGTCTTTACAACAGTTCGTGTTGAACTTAACACATCGATTTTATTACCTTCTTTGGTAGAATCTGCTGTTTTGTCGGCTACCATGAATTTACCTCCTAGATTATCCAATAATATTTTATTAATAGCTGTACTCAGAGATTAGTATACACCTTCATAAGAAATATGCAATAAAATGTAATTCTTTTTTGGCAATAAATTATTTATTTACATATACAAATTATTCCTTTTGCTGATAGGAATAAAATCTTTTTCCTCTACATGAATTATTGTATAAATTTCAATACTTATTATGGTGTACAACCTTTATGATCAATTATCGCAAATCAAGCGTTAATTGTTATAAAAGTGATGAGTGATTTGTTTCACTGCATTTTTCGGGAAGATCACTTTTCCATACTCTTTTAATCTATAGGAAGTAATAATACTGGGATAAGAATACTCAGACATAATCGCAATAATATTTTCTTTGTTTTTATTTGCCAGATCTTCATCATTCAATAACATATAGTACCGATTATCCATATGATAAACCTGACCTCCCTCGATCGATAATACTGTTAAATAAGAAGCTACTTGGATCACATCTTCAAACTCTGCGAAAGAGAAAATTAATTCTTTGCTTTCATCCAAGGTTACTTTCATTTCAATGAAATCCTCATCCCAATTTATATTTTCATGTTTTTGTGTAACGATAACGTGCATCCCCTGTGCCTGCATCAAATGCACTTGCACCAGCAACATCCCATCTAATTCAAATCCTAGTTCTGTACTGGCTTCATACATCATATCGCTAAACAAATTACGGACACTTGACGCATCATGCCACAAATCTTCTTTTGTAAAGCCACGATCTATTAAATCATCAAATGTTAAAAAAATCATAAATTGATTATCGGACACTCTTTCAATACGCATACAGTATCCTCCTTTAAGTAACCATTTATTAATAAAATAAGATTATCTGCATTGTTAAAAAACAGCAAATTTTTCTGCACTTTATACACTATATGCATTATGTGAAATTGTTGAACTGAACCTATACTTTTATTCTATATTATTTGAAAATGTAATGACATGACACTCTGAATTTGTACCTAATCGAAAAGGTAAAACTGTATACCCATAGCCTTCACTAACTAATTTATTTGTATAACCTAATTGTTGAAAGCTACCTCTCTCATATGGACCATAACCGAAAATTCTTATTTGGCCTCCATGTGTATGACCTGCTAATACAGTATGTATGCTGTTCTTTTGAGTTGCATCAAGCTCATCAAACCCTTTAGGTGCATGTGTTGTTAAAATAAAGTATTCTCCAATTGCACCTTGTTTAGCGATATCTATTCTCGCTTCACTATATGAAGTGCAATCCAACCCCAATAAGCTTATGCTGTGATTTCCTCTGATGATATCTTGATGATCGTTTGCTAAAACCGTAACATTTTCTTTCATCAGCATGGAGTGAATTTTCTCGGGATGTTCTTCATAGTCATTGTTTCCCCAGATAAAATAGATGGGAACATTCCATCTTTTTAATCTTCTGATGTTTTCGATTGTGCGTTTTAGTGGTACCCCTTTTTCAGTTAAGTCACCACCAATAATAACAGCATCAATCGATTGTTTGATTGATTTAATTGTAGTTTCATTTATATATCGCCGATGGATATCTGATATAAAAAAAATACGGAAATTATTAAAATTGAATGGTAATCTTTCGTCAAAAATAGTTCTATAATTAATCGTATCATGATGTGCTTTAAAAAACATATAAATAGGAAGAAACATAAAAATTAATATTAAATTTAAATAAACCAATCAAAACAACTCCTATACTAAGACTTCCATAATTATATAATACATATTAATAGTTGCACAAAGTTATTTTTAAAGTTGTTCATTCAATCGCTTGAGTATTTAAGGTGTTTTTTTACAAATAAATTGAAAGGTATATTTAATTATTTCACAGTTTATATCTACTATAGAGATATAAATACAAATCTAATAAAATGGCCAATAGCTATGCTGAAATCATGAAATCAGTTCAGCATAGCTATTATAAAGTAAAACTTTATTCATTGGGGGTTTCCCTACCTCCCACACCTTCACGTTTGGGATTTCTCACGCTTAGAGGTGGGGGTATTACAGCCCGTTAATGCGTGATAAATTAGAAAATAAATCACTTATTTCTTCCCCATAAAAATAATAGGCTCCCACTCCGAGACCTAGAAGAATAATAATAACTAACAAGAAACGCAAAAGTGGAATCCTTATTTTTATATGGGTTCTGTTTGTATTTTTTCCATGAACATCTTTTCTACGAGGTAAATTAAGTATATCTATATCTCTGACTTGCTCCATTTCGTTTTCTGATTTTGCGTTTGGCTGATGGTGAAGTACTGTTTCACCCTGCTGGACTTCCTCCAATAGTTTACGTAGTTCTGTTGCCTGGTTTTCATGCTGATCTGTTTTATTTTCCAATTGAAAGCACCTCACTTTTTAAAGCGAATAACTAATCCCAATAAAAAATCTACAATAAAATGAGCTGTAATTGTTACAATTAAATTTCCTGTAACTTCAAACATATAACCGATTAAAAAGCTTACAAACAATATAGAGATCAGCAAAACCGGCTTTTTTAAATATCTAAAATGAATAAGTGCAAATAATACACTTGCAAACACATATCCGAAAGATGTTTGGATAACGCCCCTGAATAATAGCTCCTCAGAGACAGCAACGATTAAAGAAATGATAAATATATAGAAAATGGATTGGTTGTTAAAAATTCTATCATTTATTCCGTCATCATCATAGTACTTTTTTGGAACAATGAAAATTAATATTATATCTATTACTACAATAAGCAAACCCGGTACTATTCCGTAAAAAAGAATGTCTTTTAAATTCCATTTAAAATAAATTAACCATTCGGCAGGATTTTCAAAAAGAAATAGGCTTAAGAGAAGACCGATGGACAAAAATAGTAATTGTGATAATAGTAATTGTTTTTTTAATTCCTCATCTGATAATTGTTTGATTAATTCACTCTGCTTCATCGTTTACTCCAATTAATAATAGCTTTTTTAGTTTATTTTCCCACGTTAACTCCATATTTTTCCCGCTTTTTGTCTCTACTGGATTCCAATTTGCTAAGGAAAAACCACAATTACTACAGCATTGAAACTTAGGCTTACGGTAAGAAGGTTGAAAGCTTTTGTATAAATATTTACGTAGGCATTCTTTATGACGTATCCATTGGATTATTTCTTTTAACTTGCTTTCTTTCAATAATGATCGTTCAATTATAAGATGATTTACTTTGTGGTATACTTTTTTCCAAGTTTCTCTCTCATATAAAATAGTATTTTCTTCAATCATACCATGCTTTTCAAATTGAAAACGCAGGAATCGCCACTGTATTTCACTTAGTTGCAATATACTTTCCACTTGCTGTTCATTCGAAGGCAGCTTATCTTTCGAATTAAACATATCTCGCAATCGAGTAAGGACCGACTGTAAATCCTGTGTGGAAGGCAATTCATTTTCTATAATTCTTTTAGGGAGATAAACATCTTTATCGGAAAATAGTAACAAACTTAAACTTGACTCTCCATCTCTACCAGCCCTGCCAACCTCCTGAATAAATGATTCCAGTTGTGGAGGAAGATGATAATGAATCACCAGGCGAATATTGCCCTTATTAATCCCCATTCCAAATGCACTTGTACAGCAAATTATATCCAATTGATCATTCATAAATTGCTGTTGAATAGCAATGCGATCTACTTGCTCCATCCCACCATGATAAAAAGCAATCCGCCTTAATGGGTTTTTTGCAGCTAGGATTTTCGAAATGTCTTCACAAGTTCGTCTGCTTGAAAAATAGATTAGGGTTGGAAGCTGATAATTGGATAATAAATTACCAAGGATGGATACCTTTTCATTATCATCAGATACTTCCTGTATACAAAAGGTAATATTATCCCTATCCATTGGATAAATATGCTTTCTAATGTTCGGTCTTTTCAGAGCATGTACGATGTCATGTTGCACATTGGGTGTTGCTGTTGCACTCAAAGCCAGTATAACGGGATTATTTAACGTTTCAACCATTGCATTTAATTTTAGGTAATCTGGTCTGAATTCATATCCCCATTGTGAAATACAATGGGCCTCATCAATTACGAACAAGCTTATATTTAATGCGCTGAGGATCTGTTGTAATGCTTGATTTTGCAGCAACTCCGGAGATACGTAAATAATTTTATATGTATGCAATTTCCGGTAAACATTTCTTCTCTTTGTTGGTTCCATAAAACTATTTAAAGCCACTACATCTTTGAAATGAATCGCTTTTAATTGTTTTACCTGATCAATCATCAGGGAAATAAGTGGGGATACAACGACTGTTATACCATCTAATAACCTTGCAGGCAACTGATAACAAATTGACTTACCTGAGCCCGTTGGCAAAACTCCCAGTACATCATTACCTTCCATTATATCCTGAATGATCTCTTTTTGTCCTAATCGAAAAGAATGATAGCCAAAATAGGTTTGTAAATAATTTTCCAATACCGGCTGACTCACCATATCAATCACCTCCTAAGTACATTTTTGGCATGGGCCAGCACAAGTCTAATTTGAAAATAACTAATATTTTCGTTTACTAATTGTTTAATCCTTTTTAATTTATAGGATTGAGTTATACTTGAGACTTTTATAATTTCCTGTTGTTGATCCATTGAAACGTAGTCATAAATCGGGAAATTTGAATCATATAAAGCAATCTCAACGATATGATCATAAATAGTATTGATTTTTAGCTGTCTAAGTTTCGCAATTGTGTCCATCGAATAACCCCTTTTTAAAAATGTATCTGTATTGTTTGCAGAATTTGTAATAAACTGCTTGTTCGATATGTCATTTGTTATAAATGACATAAAAGGAAAATTGGAACTCGCATTTTCAATAATTGTTAGCATACGATGAATTATACCAGTAAAATACAACTGGATATCTTCACTTGTCATATTGTATTTAACAGCTAGCTGATGAACACTAAACCCATAGTTCTTATAACCTGATAATCGATCAACAAACATGTCTGCTTCCTGATCAGATAAATAATGAAGTAAACTTGCCAGTTCTCGATAGATTATTAACAGAATTCTGGATTCCTGTGATTTCATTTTTAAAAAAAGTACTTTAACCCAATTTTCAACCGAATTATTATCAATGACTGGAATAAAATGATAGTATCTCATATGGCTATTGGTTAATGTCTGAATTAATAGCGTTAATCTTTCCAAAAAAACCTGTGAGATTTCATTATATTTTAAACCAGCAAAATAGTTAAAAGGAATTTCAAGGGTACGCTGATTAAGCCACTCTTTTCCAGCGGTTGTAGTTCTATACAGGGGTTCTGTATCTGATATTCTTTGGAGAAATCCCTTGGCGTTTAAATTACGGATATCCCTATCAAATAGATACTTCTTTAGGTTTTTATAGATTCCAAAAAAATTTTCAAGCTGATATAGGTGTATGTCTTGAATCGTCTGTATGGATCTTTTCCCCTTTAGTATATGGTATATGGCTGAATCTGTACGTTCCCCTCGTATATTTAAACTACATTTTAAAATAATACCTTCGACTACCATTTTCAAGACCTCCTTTAAATAAATTAGAATATGGCGATTTTGTAAATTAACCGAAATTAAAAATATTATGCTCATATTACGTTAAATTTCACTTGAATTGCTAAATAATCAGTTTTACAATTATTTTAGAGGGCAGATCGCTAATGTAAGGAGTTTTAGGAGGTAAGCTACATGCCAAAATACACAATTGTGGATAAGGAAACATGTATTGCCTGTGCTGCATGTGGGGCTTCGGCTCCTGATATATATGATTACGATGATGAAGGTCTCGCCTATGTGGTGTTGGATGATAATACTGGAACAGCAGAAGTTGGGGAATTTTTAGAGGATGACATGGTTGACGCCCGTGAAGGTTGTCCAACTGATTCAATTAAAATTTCAGACAAACCATTTGATGGTGACCCAATAAAGTGAAACTTCATTCAGTGGGGGTTTCCCTTCCTCCCCCACTGAATGTTAGTACCTCATGGTATGACCTAAAGACCCTTGAACAGAATCAGGATTAGTTCACAATATTCCCCTATCTTTTATTATAGCAAATCAAAATAAAAAGTGGTTTAGAAAATAACTTCTAAAGCATTTTTTATTATGTTTAGTAAACATAAACCTTTAGGCTCGCTTCGTTTGGACGTAGAGATGGTTCTCTATCGGACAGTCTACATCAGTTTCTTCAAGTTTAAGGTCCTCCACATATTTGAATTCTGATATAGTATCTTACGTCGTCTTTTCTATCATCTACGAGTTAAGAGCAACAAAATTTAGAAAGAGAGCTGATTCTATCGTTTTGCTATTGAGTTGATTGGATTAGCACCCACTGGTACAGGAATGGGTTCTGTTAGTACATACGAGCCGATTTTTTTCAAGTTACTATTCTGAAAAGAGACTGAGGCATAGCCATAGCTTTTTGCTGTCATAAGAATAGCTTCAATCATTGTTAGGGTATCCTGATTATTTACTATTAAATTTTCATCAGAAAAGGATATTATTAGCTCATGATCTATTGAATCCGTTGTAAATTGAATCGGCTCAGGTATTGTTTGGAATACATTAAAATCCGGATCATCTCTTTTCATTTCCATTAAAGCATCATCAATCGTTAATTCATCCTCATTGGGAATTGGTATTAGAAATGATCTATCAGCATTATCTTGATGATAAAGCTTATAACTGGCATTTTGCTCGTCACGAAGCGATAATTCATTCACTATACCAAAAGGGCCAAGATCTACTCTTTGGTTGTTTTCTGTATGAAAAACTGCTTTTTCAATTCCCTTATGCTTAAACATCGTTTTCAGGGATTTTTCAAAAATAGTTGCAGTAGCGGATCCTTCGCTTAGAGAAAATCCTGATGGAAGATCAACCATGACCTGATTGGCTTCTTTTTCTATTATAAACGACACATTCTCAAATAAATAATCACTTAAACCCCATTCCTGATCTTTTATATAATGACCCATCTCACTATAAAACGTATTAATATCTGCAGACTCTGGGACTATAAAAGATAATGGAATAACATATTGCTGCTGGCTGTCTGCAACAGCTCCATGTACAATTACTGTATTACTATTATTTTGATTAATAACATAGCTCTCTATAGGTTTACTCTTCGTCATAATTTCAGACTCCGTATCTTCCATAGCCGTTGATTCTTCTTGCATATCATGTAAAGACTCTTCTGATTTCTGATTCGAGTTAGTGTTATCAAGTGCACGATCTGCAGTAGAATTCTCATTTTGAGTTTCGAACATATTCGTATTAAAAAATATTGGCACCATGATCAGTAATAGGATAGCAGCCATGATAGTTCCTAAAACGGGTACTAATTTAGAATTTCCTTTTGGTCGTTTTTGTTGTGAAGCTAACGCAGAGGAGATGCGGTGATATAATTTATTTTTATCCATCGTATCATCGACTTTCGGCATGTTTTTTAGTTTTTCTATTAATTCTTGATCATCATTATATTTCATCAACATCTCCCCCTCTCTTTTGATCTTCGGCTATATATTTTCTTAGTGCTTTCAGTCCTCGATGCTGGGTGGTTTTTACCTTGCTTTCACTGAAATTCAGAATCTCTGCTGTTTCCTGGATTGAAAATGATTGTATGTATCGTAAAATAAGTACACTTTTTTGATCAACCGTACATTTATCCAAATGGTTATAAATGGTTTGGATTTCCTCATTCTGTACAGCTAATTCATCAGGTAATGGTTTCAAATCCTGGATTAACTGTCCTTTTTCACTCCAGTCGAAAAATTCCAATATACGTTTTCGTTTTCGGTTTTGTGATCGAAAATAGTCAATAGTAACATGCCTCGCAATTGAAAACAGCCATGTCTTCTCACTGCTTTTCCCTTTAAATGTTTCATAGGATTTTAAAACTTTTATATAAACTTCCTGAACGAGATCTTCTGTTAATGGCCTATCTTTTACCATATAAAAAATAAATTGAAATAAATCATGATGATATTTTTCATGAAACTCTTCAAAAACGACCTTCATAAAAGATCCTCCGTTCATATATAGTCGTTTATTATTACTTAAAAGTTACATTCTAATTGTACTATAGAGCATGTAAGAACAAAAGCGCAGGGCGCCCGGTTAGCGACGTACGGACTGGACTGAGCCGTAGGAGATAAAGGAAACTCAGGCGACCGTAGGGAGCCGATGTTGACTTTCACCACAAGGGTATAAGTGCGACTAAGCCTCTGGTTCCCAATCGGCAAGTCTTCTTTATCGTACGGAGGTGAGGGAAGGTCTCGCTATAGCTTTAGCGCTGGAGCTGGACGTGGCTGTTCCGGCAACTAAGTTATCCACAGCATTTAAATTTTATAATTTCCTAAGCAAAGAAAAAATACCAACTAAATTCAGTTGGTATTGTGAGTAATGAAACGTTTATTGGCATATTTTTTTAAAAAATAGGAAATAGTTGGGTACAATAATATCATAAAGATAGCATTTCCTATGGCATGATTTGTATCAAACGGTAAACCAAGTAAATAATACGCAAAAAAATTACCACCTGCTATTTGATAATTTGTTAATGAAATGATGAAGCCATAAAGGTAGCCACTGAAAATAGAGAATAATACAATGACAAACAGTGGAATCCTCTTTGATATTTTACCTAATATTCCACTCATTATTCCAATTAGTGACCAGGAAACAATTTGCCAGATCGCCCATATCCCCATGCCTAGTACCATATTTGACAAAAAGCTAGTTAATATCGCCAGTATTACAGCGGCGAAGGGACCTAGGAATATACCACAAATAATTATTAAAGAAGTAACAGGCTGGACATTTGGCAAATATACAAAAACGACTCTTCCTGCAACCGCAAGTGCTGCCAATAACGCCAATAATGTTAATTTATATATATTCAATTAGATCATTCCCATGACTGCAGATCAAATGTTACCTTATCACCAGGAGTCAGTTCAAACTCCGCAGCGCCTACAGGTGCCATTTCATCATTAACAAAAAACATCCATGCTTTTTGTTCATCTTCTTCTGGTGAAGCTCTCTCGATGGATGTAATGAATCCGTCTTCCTCTTCCACATAAAAGTTTTCTTTCAAGACATCCATAAGAATGTCACCTTCTTTAATTTCTATTTCTTTCTCATGGATAAACTCTGTGCCTTCATCCTTCGTAATTGTAATAAGAACTGAATCTTCACTTACTTCTGCTTCCTGGTTATTTTCTTCTTGCTCACTTGTATTATTTGTTGACGTTGTACCCTGTTCATTATTCTCATCTGATGCACATCCTGCTAACAATGAGATTACAACGAATAAGGATCCTAAACGCAACAGCCATTTATTCATTTTGAACTCCTCCTGTATAATCTATGCTTGTAATTAAAAAGAAATAAAAAAACTAACTCCACTTCAATGAGTTAGCACATCAGACAATCGAAACATAAATATATATCATATAGGGGAAATATGTATTCGGTTGTCCCAATAACTTACACCCTCGAAGCATTGAAACACAAGAATTTGGCAGGTCTACTGACTTATGATATTAACCTACTATAAGCCCTTCCCATATGAAATCATACAGTGGTTAATGCTTATTTCGTATACCATTTACAGTTGCGAGGACAGCTCCAGATTTTCACTGGATTCCCTTTTAAGGAAAACACCAATTCCCAAAATATTTTATTCAATTTAATTACTGGTATATTTTATCACATATAAAGTGAAACTTCATTAAGTGGGGACTTTCCCCCCAGGTTTTCCCTTCCTCCCCCACCTTCACGTCTGGGATTTTCTCACGCTTGGAGGTGGGGGTATTACAGCCCGTTATGCGTGATAAATTATTTAGAACAGATTAATCGCTGATATTAGTTGGTATTTTAAAACTAAAAGTGGTTCCTTGGTTTACTTTACTTTTAACCGAAATAACCCCGTCATGTGCATCAATAATATTTTTAGCAATGGATAAACCTAAACCAGTTCCCTTTTTGGCTTTATTTCTTACTCTTGATTTATCCGCTTTGTAAAATCGTTCAAATACAAATGGCAGATCTTCTTCCGGGATACCACTTCCATTATCTTCAATAGCTACATTCAACCAATTATCATTACATTCAACTAATACCTTTACAAATCCATTCTCTGCTGTATGACGAATTGCATTATCAATTAGATTAGTAAAAACCTGTTCAATTCGATCTGGATCATAAATTGCTTGAAATTTTGATATATTCTTGTTTAATTTTAATTCTATCTTATTATCACTTGCTATTCCACTAAATTTTTTTATTATCCGATCAACATAGGTCTCAACTTCTATTTGCTGCCTATTTAATTGAATATGACCTGCTTCCATACGCGCAAGATCCAATAGTTCATTTACTAAGCGCCCCATACGTAATGATTCTTCATAAATGATTTCGGCCAATTCATTTTTCTCTTCTTTACTTTCAGCAATATCATCAACAATTGCCTCACTGTATCCCTGCAGCATTGAAATCGGTGTGCGTAATTCATGGGATACATTTGCAATAAAATCTTTACGAAGTTTATCCAGCCGTCTTTCCTCTGTCATGTCACGAATAACCGCAACTGCTCCCCGTACATATGCTTGATCATATAATGGCGTCATTAGCATTACCCAGCTTCGTCCTTGAATGGTTAATTCATGCAGTACTTCTGTTTCCCCATCAATTACTTCCTGTAAAAATTCATGTAATTCGTGTGGCAATTTTCGATTATCTTCATTCTTCTCTAGATTGTTTTCAAAATACCAATCTTCAATAAATCGTTCTGCAGGAGGATTTGTAACGATCATATCCCCGGTTCTATTCAGTGTCATAACACCATCAGCCATGGAGCTAACAATACTTGACAGCTGTTCTTTTTCCTGTCGTAATGCATTAATATGGAATTTTAGCTGTCTTCCCATTCGGTTAAAAGCCAGTGCTAAGCCACCGATTTCATCATGGGTCAATATTGGTACCTTTGTATTGAACTCACCCCTTGTCAAATCAAAGGCAGCTTCTCTCATTTTAATTAATGGTGAAGTAATTCGTGTTGAAAGGAAAAAGGCAAATATTGTGGTTAATACAATCGCAATACCTGCAGCTAAAAAGATAATTTTAGTAGTTTCAGCTTTTGTTTGGTCAATTACATCTAAAGACTGATATACAAATATTGCTCCATTATTATTATCTAATGGTGTACCGACTATCATTGCTTCCATTTCACTATTTGGTATGGTAATTTGCTTTCTAATCTCTCTATCATTTGTTAATACTCTTGTTAAATCCTCTTCCGTTTCCAGCCACGAGGCATCCAGCTTTAATAAATTTTCATCAGAACTGTCTGAAACCCATAGCTCTCCATCATTAAATAAAATCGCCACACGAGTTGCCGGATCTTTAACACGATCAGTGGTCTCCAAAATGATAGACTTATCATCATGCTGTTCTACCAAAACAGAGATTTTAGTAGCAGTTTGCAGCATATCTGTTTCAGCTTCTTCAATATGAAAATTCTCAAAAAACTCTAATAAAAGTATCGATAATATTAGTAATACAAAAGAAACTAGCAACAATATTGTTATTGCTAGTTTACCTACTACGCTTTTCCAAAACATTACACATCATCTACCTCAAATTTATATCCTACACCCCATACTGTCACAATCATCTTAGCAGCCTGTTTAGAGACATTATTTAATTTTTCCCGCAGCCTCTTAACATGTGTGTCAACTGTTCGTAAATCCCCAAAAAATTCATATTGCCATACTTCTTTTAATAAATGCTCTCGATTGAATACTTTATCTGGAGACTTTGCTAAAAAGCAAAGTAATTCATACTCTTTTGGAGTAAGACTAACTTCTTCTCCATCTGCTGTAACACGATGGGCATCATGATCAATAGTTATATGTGGAAACACAAGTATATCCTTTGTAGCGGTGTTGTTTTCATCAAAAGCTGACGTTGTTACTCGTCGTAATACCGCCTTCACTCGCAAGACAACCTCTCTAGGGCTAAATGGTTTTACAATATAATCATCTGCTCCTATTTCAAAACCTTGGACGCGGTTTGCCTCCTCTCCTTTTGCTGTCAACATTATTACCGGGGTTTCTTTTTCTTTTCTTAATTCCTGGCAAACTTCTATACCGTCCATTTCAGGCATCATAATATCCAATAATATAACATCATAATCGTTATTTAATGCCTTTTCCAAAGCAATCGTCCCATTCTCAGCTTCTTCTACAATGTATTCTTCACGCTCTAAATACATTCGAATTAAACGACGAATTCTTTCTTCATCATCTACAACTAATATGTTAACATTTGATTCCATGTTCGCTCCCCCTCATCATCATTTTATCCATATACTAATTATAAACCAACCTGACACAATTGTATAAAAAATAGGCACCACTCCTCGAAACAATGGTGCCTATTATCAAATAAAAACTTAAGCATACGAATGAAGACCGGCTAATATTAAGTTAACAGCTATTAAATTAAACATGATGATAGCAAATCCACCTGCAGCCAACCATGCAGTTTTTTCTCCATGCCATCCACGTGAAAGTCTTAAATGCAGGAAAGCTGCATAGAAGAACCAGGTTATTAATGCCCAAACCTCTTTCGGATCCCAGCCCCAGAAACGCCCCCAGGCTTCTTCTGCCCAGATAGACGCAAAGATTAATCCTCCTAATGTAAATACCGGAAATCCAATTGCAACAGCACGATATGCTACTTCATCCAATAAATCCGGTTTTGTCCCTTTTAACAATGGCTGAATTGCTGCACCAATTCGTTTTCTCAATAGTAATCTAAGTAACACATAAATGATTGAACCGGAAATAAATGACCAGATTAATGTATTAAATTTTCTGCCTGCATCAACACCATGCATCCATTCAGGTGTTTCAAACCATGGCTGCATTACGTCTTCCGTAATTAATGTACCATCTGCCGGAGCTGCAATAGCAGGCATTGTATATTCAGATGTAAGCACATTATTTCCTGATGGATATTCAAATGTTGCACTATAATTCATTACGTTAAAAACAGTTGTTGTAACAATGAAACCAACAAATAAAATTAATGAATATAAAATAATTTCCAACCAGGTAGTACGTTTACTTCTAACCGATTGATCAATTTGTCTAATCAAATAGATCAAACCAGCAACAAAGCTTATTGTCAAGATACCTTGCCCCAATGAAACCGTAGTCACATGTATATATAGCCAGTGACTTTGCAATGACGGCACTAATGGTGCAATATCAGTCGGAAACATGCTGGCATATGCAATAATAATCAGTGCCACAGGTAAAGCAAATAGACCTAATACACTTAATTTATAAATAAAATAAATAATAATAAACGCAAATACGATGGTCATTCCAAAAAAGGTCATAAATTCAAACAAGTTACCTACGGGAGCATGTCCGCTTGCAATCCATCTTGTTATAAAATAAACAATTTGTGCAATAAAACCAATAATGGTCAATGTGATCCCAATTTTTCCTGTTATTCCTTTATTGGACGCTTTTCTTTTTTTTCCAATCGTAGCCGAAAAGAATATTGTAGCAATCAAGTAGAGTACAAATGCTGTATAAAGCATTGTACTACTTAAACTAATCAAATCCATAAAAACCCTCCTAATTAATTCTGTTCATCCAGTTCCTGCTGATCATCCACCATTTTAATATTTGTATCTGAAATTGCCTTTTCAATATCCTTTTTAACACTGAACCAGTTTTTATTTGTGTGTGCAGCCAGTAATAACCCATTCTTTTTTGGACGAATCCAAATTCTTCTATGCTGCCAGTACATCCCTTGGATAACACCAATCATGAAAATTGCCGCTCCCAAGCCAAAAAATGGTAGGGAGTAATCTTTTCTAACACTTAATCCACTAACGTCATGCATTTCAAAATCGGTTATTCCTACTTTATATTGATTCTCACCAGTTGCATCAATATTTCTGCCTATCCCTAAAAAGCTTACTTCAGCGGTATCACTGTTAGGAGGATAAACTAACAGAACAAATGCAGGATTTCTTGGAAAATTAGTTTCAGATGCAGGCTCTCCATTATCAGCTAAATAATAATCCGGGTAGTATTGCCCTACTTCTACACGAAATCCGTTATCTAACTCATATTCTGCTTCGGGTGCTGTTAAATCAATTGTAAATTCATCCAAAGCTTCCTCATCAGTATCATCTGTTTCATGTATTTTAAAGGACATATTTGTAAATTCATTTAATTGATAACCTGATTGATAGACTGTATAACCATCAAATTTCACAGGATGATTCATCCGTATATCATCCTCGATTATTTTCTTGAGTTCAGGTTCTGCACCCGGAACTGAAGCTTCCTCTGCTTTATAAATAACTACATCCGTTTGGTAATTGCTTGCTACCATACCACCCTCTTGCGTTATCGCTTCACCAAATCGCTCGTCATTTTCATCGTAATTCTCGAGAATAAAGTCTTTATTCTCGATGTGATACTCGCCCTTTGTTCCGGGAATTACCATTTGCTGTCCTTCTCTTATCCAGATATACTCACTCATATAAAATAACGGTGTTGTTCGAAGTAATGCTGCTAGTAAAATGATAATCAGACCAATATGGTTTACATAAGGTCCCCACCTAGAAAACCGTCCCTTCTCAGCTAAAATATGGCCATCTTCATCTCTGACCTTGTAGTTTTGCTTTTTTAAACGGTCTTTTACTTTTTGTACCTCATTAGCTGATACGGTTTCGGTTTCACTGAATAAGCGCTGTCTGTTTAAAAATGTTTCATGGCGTTTTGCTTTTTGTTTTTTTAAAGCTTTGTATAATGGTACAAATCGGTCAAGACTGCAAATTACTAATGAAACCCCAATTAAGGCAATTAAGATCAAATACCACCAGGAACTATATAAATTATGAAATCCTAACTGGTAAAAAATAAGCCCAAATATACCATAACGCTCTTCATAAAAAATTGCAGGATCGCGTGATGTAGCATCTGCAGGTATGTACATTTCTTGTGGGAAGATAGATCCTATTGCTGATGCAATTAAAGCCAAAACAATTAACCAAACTCCCACTTTCACGGATGAAAAAAAACTCCATGTTTTATCAATTATCGATTTGTTATATGTTTGTGATCTTCGGGCAGTACCGTCATAGCGCATATTCAGGAGCTTTTTATTATCATTTCCATCAATATGCTGATTTCCCTCAATCGGTTTACCACAAGCTTCACAAAGAACTGTCCCTTCAGGATTAACATGTCCGCATTCACATTTTATTTTATTCATTAATATCCCTCACAATAATCGTAGGTTGCTATTTATTACTTCGGCAGTATATCCTGAAAATGCCCTTCCAGTCGTTCTAAAGTCAGTGCACCCTCTACTACGTCTTCAATTTCCCCAGCCGGATTAATAAAGAACGTACTAGGTATAGGTCCTATTTTGTATAAATCTTTTATTTCTCCTCTTTTGTCATGAGGAATAGGAAAAGTTAAATCGTATTTATCAATAAAACGATGCACAACTAATTCTGTTGTATCCAAACTAACTGCAACAATCTCAATTCCTTTTTCTTTATACTTAGGGTATAAGTCCTGCATGTATGGCATTTCTGCTTCACATGGTTTACACCAGGTACCCCAGAAATTAAGCATAACCCCCTTACCTTTTAAATCACTAAGCTGAATTGTTTCCAGCTCATTATTTTTACTGATTTGCTGTAACTTAAAATCAGGTGCAGGATCTCCGGCTCTGTAGATTGTATTATCCTTTTGCAGGTTGGAGACAACAGCAAATACAACTGCCACAAGCATTACTGCTAATATTATCGATCTAAAAATAAGTCGATTTCTCTTTTTGTTTTTTTTATTTTTTCGAGCTTGATCTAGACTCATATGGATCACTCCCAAAACCATTATACCATTTAAAACCATTGCTGAATTTGACTATTATTCAACAATTTTCATAGCCATATTACGCATTTGTTTTACTTCTTTTGGGGTTAATGGGCGATAGTTCCCTGGCTGAAGTCCATCCAACGTCAGTATTCCATATTTTTCCCGTTTCAATTTCTTTACCGGATAACCAAGTCCCTCCATCATCCTTCTTACCTGTTTGTTCTTTCCTTCATGTAACGTTAATTCGATTATCATCGTATTTTTTATTTTGTCAGTGGATAATATATTATATTTAACAGCTTTTAAAAGATCATTGTCAGCCTTTATACCTTTTTTCAATTGTTTTAATTCTACTTTTTCAGGTATTCCTTTAATTTTTGCGACATATATCTTTTCAATTTCGTGCTTTGGATGCATGAGCAAATTGGCGAATTCTCCATCATTTGTTAGTAATAGAATACCTGAAGTATCAAAGTCCAATCTTCCAATTGGAAAAACCCGCTCTGTTACATCACCTAAAAGTTCTGTAACAACCTTTCTGCCTTTATCATCTTTCACACTAGAAATCACCCCACGTGGCTTATAAAGCATGTAATAAACTGGAGCCTCTTTTTCTAAAGGTACCCCATTTACTTCAATCTTATCATTAGTTGACACTTTTATACCAAGCGTAGTAACTGTTTGCTCATTGACTTTCACTTTACCATCTATTATAAGCTGTTCAGCTTTTCTCCTTGACGTTACACCACTGTGTGCAATTACTTTTTGTAGTCTCTCCAACTTGTTAGTCATATTATCACCATGCTTTAAGTTATTTTTTCTTCCATAATAATAGCGCTAACTTTACGTTAACGCTAGTAAATAATCTTATCCAAATACAATAGTAACAACTATTATTGATGCTATTATACCAATTAGGTCTGCTAATAGTCCAACCTTTAATGCATAACCCATTTTCTTAATTCCAACAGCACCAAAATAGACGGTTAGAATGTATAATGTCGTATCGGTACTTCCCTGCATGGTAGAGGCTAATCTGCCAATAAAAGAGTCCGGTCCATTTGTATCAATTAATTCCGTGGTCATCCCGAGTGCCGCTGTACCTGAAATAGGTCTAACCAAGGCAAGTGGTATGATCTCGGGTGGTATTCCAATAAAGACGAGCAATGGAGTGATGAGATTTGTAAATGCCTCTAAAGCCCCTGAGCTTCTCAGTATGGAAATGGAAACAATCATTCCTACTAAAAAAGGAAGTAAAGTAAATGCCATTTTGACACCTTCTTTCCCTCCTTCTACAAACACCTCATAAGTTGAAACTTGCTTCCATGTTGCAATAACTAGTACTAGTAATAGAAAGCATGGTATCAACCATGTACTAATCGATGTAATAATCCCCATTTTTATTTCCTCCAAGTACTTTGGTAATAGAAAAAGCGGTCAAGTAAAATTGCACAAAACGAAGATATGACTGTAGCAATGATCGTTGTACCAACAATTTCTGTAGGAGAGACTGAATTATATTGCATGCGAATCGAAATGACCATTGTTGGAATTAGTGTTAAACTCGAAGTATTCAATGCCAAAAAAGTGATCATTGATCTTGAGGCAGTATCACTCTTACTTAACTGTTTCATCTGTTCCATTGCCTTGATTCCCATTGGAGTAGCAGCATTACCAAGACCAAATATATTTGCAGTGAAATTTGATAATATATATCCCATTGCCGGATGATCTTTTGGAATATCTGGAAAAAGTCTGCTGATAAAAGGCTTTAAGAATCTAGTGAGGACTCGTAATATTCCTGCTTTCTCCGCAACTCGCATAATCCCAAGCCAGAATACCAAAACACTAATTAAACCGATTGACAAAGTAACTGCTTCATTTGCACTTTTAAATACAGCTTCATTTACTTGATCCATCGTCCCATTAAACATGGCATATACAATACCGATAACAGCCATACCAGCCCATATGATATTCACCATGATTATTTAAACCCGATTATGTTTTTGTACATGGACAGAATCTGTGAAATAAGTCCATCCTTTTGTACAGATGGTGCATTGCTGTGAATGATCGTTTCTGCTATTGGATTGTTATCGAGATAAAAAATGGTCTTCCCAATGATATCTACTGAAGTAGTTACATTTTTTAATAAATATGATTTCATCTCCACTTTCATTAGTTCATTTTCTTTTAATGGGTATACAATATCACCTTGTATAAAGCCGGAAATGGAATTAGCTGAACCTTTAAGTTTGTATTTTCCTTCGCCTTTCTTAGCAATTGATTCCATATTGTAGGTATCAAACCCCCATTCAAACATATTAATATGATCTCTCCAATCATCAGGTGCGTTTAAAGTCACAGCAATAAGGTCCATTCCATTCTTACTGGCTGTAGAGACTAATGTTCTTCCGGTCTTTTTCGTATATCCCGTTTTTCCACCTGTACAACTGTCATAATATTGCGTTAGTAATTTATTTTTGTTTTGCCAGCTATAGGATCTGTTCTCAGATTTATAGGAAGGAGTTCCGGTTATTTTTCTGAAATCTTCATTTTCCATTGCGTAACGCATCAACAAAGCCATGTCATAGGCAGAAGAATAATGATTGTCCGAATCGAGTCCATGCGGATTTTCGAAACTGCTGTTAGTCATTCCAAGCCATCTTGCTTTCTCATTCATTAAATATACAAAGCCTTCTTCACTTCCTCCTATATGTTCACTAATAGCTACTGCAGCGTCATTGCCGGATCTGAGCAATATACCATATACAAGATCTTCAACCGTCATTTTTTCTCCTTGCTCCAGGTAGATGGATGATCCTTCTGTATAAATAGCTTTTCTGCTTATTATAGCTTTCTCTTTCATCTTGTCCGATTCAATTGCTATTAGTGCAGTCATAATTTTAGTAATGCTGGCAATCCATTCTGGTTCATATGCATCTTTTTCATATAATACCCTTCCTGTAGATTGTTCTATTAAAATAGCATTATGAGCTGATACTTTCGGGGTTGCTTGTCCAATTGCTGGATTCACCAAACTAAACAATAACAAGCTAATGATGAAAAAAATATATCTCATAACAGGTTTCCTCCCACAGTAAATATGTCTGTATATTTTATGCAGGATATATAGTGATATGAATACATTGTTGAAAAGCTCCTACAAAAGCTGGAGGAAACCATGCTGTTACATTAATACAGCTGCCATTTGACTTTTTCTGCTTTCGTATAGCGGTTATTTACATCCTCCCAATTAACTACATTCCACCAGTTATTAATATAATCTTTTTTATCTGTTTGATATTGTAAATAATAGGCATGTTCCCATACATCTAATACAAGTAATGGGATAACGTCAGCTTGTTGGAACAATTGATGTTTTTCAATTGATTGAATAGCAAGCCTGCCACTTCTTGGAGACCACACTAAAACAGCCCATCCGACCCCTTCAACAGAATTTGCTGCTTCACTAAAAAGTTCTTTAAATTTTTTCCATGAACCAAAGTCTTTTTTAATACGTTTTCTTAATTCACCAATCGGCTCTTTACTTGAATTTGGTGTCATATTACACCAGAAAATTGTATGCAAATAGTGTCCAGAACCATGGAAAGCCTGTTCTCTTAACCAATGTTTCATTAAGTTAATATCCTGCTTATTCCCATATAAAGCTTTTTCAGCTTTATTTAAACCATCTACATAGGATTTATGGTGTACATCATGATGCAGCCTCATAATTTCTTCGCTTATATAAGGTTCTAGAGCATTATATTTGTATGGCAATGGTGGTAGTTGATGGTTTCCATATGGAATACTTGACTGTCCTTGGATCTTTTGCATACTTTTCTTGGTTTTAATATCATCCAATATTCGTTCACCTTCAGCTTGTATTAAAGTTAATTCTTCATTTCCGAGCTTTTGATTTGAAGTCAGCTTATGATTGATTTGTTGCTGCCAACTATCAATTTGCTCGAATGTTCGATTCAATTCATCAGAAGAGACTACAGCACCTTTCAATTTACTTTTAATATGGTCTCCCCATACATTAAGACTTTCTAAATACCTTTGTTTTGTTTTATCCACATAATCACCCCGGTGTAGCATATGCCCACCATTAATCATATGTGTGCGAAGAAGCCTCATAGAGATTTATTTATAAATCACTATGAGGCTTCGCTTATCAATTACTTCTCGTATCCATTTTTGGATTAAATTGTTCAAAAAATAAATCAGCTTCCTGCTCAAGTTCAACTGTATCTGTATTATCCGGAAGTGGTGGTAATTCATCCAATGATGTTAAACCAAAATATGTTAAAAAATCTTTACTGGTACCAAACAGGATTGGTCTTCCTATACTTTCCCTTCTACCTCTTTCCTCAATTAAAAATCTCGATAGCAGTGTCTGGATAGGTCGATCACTTTTAACCCCTCTGATTTCATCAATTTCTGTTCTGGTTATCGGCTGCTTGTAGGCAATAATAGCCAATGTCTCCAGAGCGGCTTGCGACATTCTTGTGGTTTGAGGTGTTTCCAGTAATTTTCTATAATAATCGCTGTGTTCCGGCTTTGTTGTTAAGTGATAAGTCTGATGTGACTGCATGATCATTATCCCTCTATCTGAATGTTTGTAATCATACTTTAATTCATCTACTATAAGCTCGACGAAGGATTCGGTAGTCTCCAGTATTTTTGATAATTGTTTACATGTAATTCCTTCGTCGCCACTTGCAAACAAAAGGCCTTCTACTATTGCTTTTAATGCATTTACTTCCACATCTATTCCTCCACATTAAAAAACTGACTTATCGTTCATGGAATTCTTAAAAGTGTATTTTGCTTTCTTAGAAACTCTTATACCCTGGAATGCAAGCATTAATGGCGAAAGTACAAACCTGCACTTATACAAATTTCCTAAAAAACCTATCCTTTCGTAGCAGTATAAAACACAAACAGTTCACCAAAGTTCTTTTTTTGTTCACAAAAAACCTCGTTAGACTTCATTAATTCTAATAATGCCGTGAAAGTAACTACAATGCGTGATCGTGTTCTTGATGTAAATAATTGATCAAATGAAATACCCTGTTTTGATTTTTGCACAAGCTGCAGGATATCTCTCATTCTTTCTTCCATCGGAATTTCTGCTCTTTTGATTTTAGCATCAAGCGGCTCATGCCATTTTTTTCGGTCAATCATTTTACTTAAAGCCCCAAGCATATCATAAATAGAAATATCTCCCTGAATCATAGGTGTTTTTTTTGAAATGTAGTAATCAAATACTGCTGGAGGTCTAGTGTAAATCTGATTTGCATCCCATTCTTTATCTTTTAGTTTTTCTGCCGCATTTTTGAATTTCCGATATTCAATTAAACGCTCAATCAGTTCTTTTCTCGGATCTTCTTCGTATTCATCTATGTCCTCATCAATTTCTTGTTTAGGCAGTAACATTTGGCTCTTAATAGCTACAAGCGTTGCAGCCATTACAAGGTATTCACTTGCAACATTTAGCTCGAGTCTTTGCATTGTGTGAATATAATTCATATATTGCTCAGTAATTTGTGCTACAGGTATGTCATAAATATCAATCTCATATTGATTGATTAAATGCAGCAATAAATCAAGCGGACCTTCAAATGCCTCTAATTTTACTTGATATGCTTGATTCATCTTTATTTCTTCCTTTCAATAGTTATTCAAACTAGCTATGTACAGCTTCAGAATACATTTAGACAATGAAAATATTTAAAGCTTTGTCATAAACGCCTATACATCATAACTCTTGCCGTCATAAGTTATTAGCGTAAGATAAATGTTACCACACAACATTTATGTGAAGAAAACAAAGGAGGTTTTTTCTATGAGTGGTAATTATGGCGGAGGATTTGCGTTGATCGTAGTACTGTTCATTCTTTTAATTATCGTTGGTGCTGCTTGGATGTAAGACGTAGTACTATTTTATAATAGCTAAAGTCGCAAGCCGTAATTAGCTATTGATAGTAAGAAGAAAGCCAGCCTTTAGAAATGGGCTGGCTTTTCTATCATTCCTCTTGCATGTTAGTTTCATCACATTTAGTATAAAATTGCTGTGTTTCATCTGTAGCACAGACAGCGTATTTTTCTTGATAAAGCCTGTTTATTTCATTTACCATTTTTCGGCCAATCCCTTGATTACGGTGTGAAGGATTTACAGAAATATGCTGGATGACAGCATTAATTTCATTTTCAATTCTTAATCCTATCGCACCTAATACATCTTCATCTTTCCACAAATAAAGATGCCAATCTGAATTTGTTTCATATTCTTTTATTGTTTGCAGTAATTTTTTCACATCTTTTTTCTCTTCTGGCATAAAAGATAATAATCCCATGGCTATTTTTTCTAAATTCTTTTTATAACGAATTAACATAGATATCCCTCATTAACAAAATAACTTATAATCTGTGGTTAAAGTTTATATATATTTATGCATTTTTATCCCACTTTGTCAAATTATGAATCTAATTTGCTCTACCATGTAACTAGCATTAACAATATTCATATACATATACATCATACTACTATTAATTCTAAAATTTTAAAAGTTATTTTTAAATAATAATTTAAGAATTGTATATCCATCCGTTTTCTTTTCTTTTAATTTAAATGGGATAAGATTCACAACTGCTAGCCATAAGTTAAATAAGAAAAACACATACATATAACCATTCGGATACATGAAATAAGCTACATAAGACAAACAGGCAAATAAACAATTAGTAATTGGTCCTGAGATTGAAATCCATACAATTTCTAATGCCTTATATGGAACTTCCCTTTCACTCTTAGCTAATCCGCCTAAAAAGAAAATAGTATAAATGGTAACTTGAATTTTCCCCAGAAAAAACGTACATAATTTTGTTCCTAGACCAATTGATAATGTAATCTGATCGGCATTTACGGTGCGTGCCGCAATAGCATGACCTAATTCATGTAAAAAAACACTAAAAGGAGCTACTATCATAGTAAGGAATACTAGTAAATATATATCCATCAATTACTTCCTTAAATTTACTTGGATTAGACCCAAATTCATCTAATTACGCTGAAAACACCTTCATTTCTTTCATTACATCTCCATTATCCATTTCTTTTGCATGTTCAATACCTGATGTGACTTTCCCAAATACTGTATGAACACCATTTAAGTGGGGTTGCGGTTCATGAACAATAAAAAATTGACAGCTCCCTGTATCCTTTCCAGCATGTGCCATTGATAATGAACCTTCTACATGTTTATGGGGATTTCCATCTGTTTCACAGTTAATTGTATATCCAGCTGAACCAGTACCATTTCCTACTGGACATCCACCTTGACTAACAAATCCAGGAATTACTCGATGAAAAGTCAATCCATCATAGAAGTTTTCTTTTGCCAGTTTTTCAAAATTAGCTACAGTGTTCGGTGCTTCTTCAGGAAAAAGTTCAAACTCGATTTTATTACCATTTTCCATTAATATATAACCAGTTTTAGTCATTATTAGATTCCCTCCAGAGATTGATTTAAATCACTGTTTATTTTATCACTAAATTAATATATTTAAAAGAATTCATTGCTTAAGACCAATTATTCATAGAATAAATCATTTTTTACTATATCTTGATATGTCTCTCTTTTAACGACTAATTTATCCTTACCTTTTTCAACAAATACAACC
The DNA here is from genome assembly GCF_059698015.1 of Oceanobacillus sp. NCCP-135. Lineage (NCBI taxonomy): Bacteria > Bacillati > Bacillota > Bacilli > Caryophanales > Bacillaceae > Oceanobacillus > Oceanobacillus sp. NCCP-135. The sequence continues at coordinate 167,277 of NZ_BAAKSZ010000002.1, forward strand.
GCTGCATTTGGAAAACGATTATAATGGTTAGCCATGGAATAACCATATGCGCCTGTAGAAAAAACTGCAAGAATATCACCGTTATCAACTTTTGGTACAGGCAGATCCCATATAAGCATATCTCCAGATTCACAGCATTTACCTGCTATTGAAACTTCATTTGTTACAGGTTCAATTGCTTTATTAGCTAACACCGCTTCGTATTCCGCTTGATATAAAGCCGGTCTTAAATTATCCGTCATTCCACCATCGACTGAAACGTATTTGCGAATCCCAGGTATATCTTTCGTGGAGCCGATTGTATACAGGGTTATACCTGCACTTCCAACGATTGATCTGCCTGGTTCTATCCAAATCTCTGGCATTGGTAAATTTAACTCTTTCACATGTTGTTGAACAGTCTGTACCAGAGCCTCTACATAGGATTGGTAAGGAATAGGAAAATCTTCTTTCGTATAACGAATACCAAATCCCCCTCCAAGGTTTAACACTTCTGGAGTATAGCCATATAAATTATTCCACTTCGAAATCTCTTTAAATAACACATTTGTTGCATGCACAAATCGATCTGTCTCAAAAATCTGTGATCCAATATGACAGTGTAATCCTCTAAAGCGAATCGATTTATGATTGTATAAACGTTTAAAGGCTTTATCGGCCTGTCCATTTTGAAGACTAAAACCAAATTTGGAATCTTCATTTCCAGTCATAATATATTGGTGTGTTTTTGATTTAATACCTGGTGTGACACGCATTAAAACATCTATTTCCTTATTTTGTTCTTCTAATATCCGAGATATAAGATCAATTTCATAAAAATTATCAACAACAATACAGCCTATTTCATGTTCGATTGCCATTGCTAATTCTTGAATGCTTTTATTATTACCATGTAAATGAATTCTTTCGTTAGGGACGCCTGCTTGTATAGCCGTGTACAGTTCACCTTCTGATACTACATCAAGACATAACCCTTCCTGCTTAATTACCTGCAACATGGCGATCGAAGAAAAAGCTTTACTAGCATATGCCACTTTGGCATTTACTCCTAAATCGTCGAAAGTATTTACAAAATTCCTGCAATTATTTCTAATTATGGAAACATCATATACATACAACGGAGTACCATATTTTTTAGCTAAAAAGATTGTATCTAGACCACCAATTTCTAAATGGCCCTGTTGGTTTACTTGAAATGGATGATTGTCTAATATCATGCCTACTTCCCCCGACTTTCTTCTAAAATATAAAATTATATTAGAACTTTATCATATTAAAGAAAAAAACAAAAGAGCTAACAATTAATTAGCTCTTTTGTGTTGGTTGGCGATAGTTATTTTTTGGATGGACAATGCTTGGTCTGGTATTTGTAAATGGAACTGGAATACGGAATATAATATGGAGCATAGCTTTTGCATTAAACGGTATAAATGGCCAAAGATATGGTGTTCTTATAGATCTCAACCTTACTAAATAGAGAATATGAAGCACAATGCCAATAATAAATCCGCTCAAGCCCCAAAACCAAGTAAATAATACCAATAATAAATTTATTAACTTATTTGCAACACTTACTTCATAACTAGGAGTTACATATGCTCCAATTGCACTGACAGATACATATAATATTACCTCTGGGGTAAACATACCTACGTCAATTGCTATTTGCCCTATCAATACAGCTGCAATTAGTCCCATAGCAGTAGAGAGCGGAGTTGGTGTATGAATTGCTGCCATTCGTAAAAACTCTATACCCAAACTAGCCGTGATTATTTGTATGGCTATCGGAATATTACCTTCTTCATTCGGACCTATAAATGATAATTCTTTAGGAAGCAAGGTCGGATCCAAAACGAATAACAACCATAATGGTAAAAGATACATAGATGCAATTACAGCTAAGAATCTAATCCACCTAACAAATGTTCCAATCGCAGGTGATTGCCGATATTCTTCTGCATGTTGTAAATGATGAAAAAATGTTGTGGGAAGAATAATTGCACTTGGAGATGTATCCACAATAATGATTACATGACCTTCCAATAAATGGCTTGCAGCTACATCCGGTCGTTCGGTATATCTTACTAATGGATATGGATTCCATTTTGAATCTATAATAAATTCCTCTAGTGTTTTATCTGCCATCGAAATCCCATCAATTTCGATAGCATTAATTTTCTTTTTTATTAAATTGACAAGTCCCTTATCGGCAACATCCTGAAGATAGGTAATACAGATATCTGTTTTAGAACGTTCGCCAACTTTTAACATCTCATTTCTCAGCCTAGCATCCCTTATTCTTCTTCTGGTTAAAGCAGAATTTTCAACGACATTTTCAGTATATCCGTCTCTCGAACCCCTAACCACTCGTTCTGTATCCGGTTCTTCAGGCGTTCTTCCAGGATAATTTCGGACGTCAATAACAAGAGCATATTTTTCTCCATGTATAAAGAGAACAATTAAACCTGACAACATTTGATCTACTGCTTCATCCATTGTTTTTATGGTTGTTACCTGTTGATGGACTAAACGATTTTCAATTATTTCAAAAAGTTTCTTTGCATTACTTTCCACATCATTGATGCTGATCAATTTACTTAATAGTTCAGCTATAATTAATGAATCACATAAACCAGTCACATAATAGATTTGTACATTTTTCTTAAGGAGAGTAATTTCCCTAAATCCGAGATCAAATGAAACTCCGACACCAATTCTTTCTTTCATATAGGCTTCGTTATCTTTTATAGTTGGAGATATTAAGCTTTTGTTGTCTTTCTGTTTCATTAATAACCATTCCACCTTTATTTTACGGAATTACCTAACAAATAATATCCACTGAAATAACGAGCCAGCAATCTTTCCAAACACGATTGCCATAAGCAACCATAGGATATGCTTGGCTATTCCCATCCGCTTATATAAAATCGGGAAAACATTCAACACTTCAGTCAATGCCGCAGCGAGCATGCCGTTAAATATTCCATGCAGCAAGCCCCAAAAAGCCAATAGTATCATTGGTTGATCCCAGGTTATATTTGTAAAGGATAAAAATGTTCCAAATAAGATACCCAAAATGACACATGCCGCATAAACTTTTATTAACTTTTGAGTTTTACTTAGTTGAACTAACCGAGGAATAATTCCTAAAACGGTTATAAACGCAACAAAACCAGCTCCAACAGCAAGACCACCTGATAATCCAATAATAATTTGTAATAAATTAATGAGGAGACTTTGTATCATTTAATTTATTTTCATAGTAGTTTATATAATTATCAAGATCCTGCTGGTAATTGAAAATCTCTACTTCCAATGGGCTTGGTTCTTCATTAAAGCGCTTATTAAACCAATGGTTAAAAAACAATAGCATTCCCATCCCCAGACCAATCGAATATGGAATTTGAATCCACAATGGGAATTCATTTTGTTTTCCTGTAAGTAAATAATGCAGTTTTTGTTGTACCTCCTGCATACTAACATCGTAGTGAAAATTCATTATCGTCATTGCTGCTCCAACAAACAATAATATCCAAATTGCTGATACTAGCAAAATAGAAGGTTCCTTTTTATTTGTCAGTATCCGTATAATCGTTTGTGTTGGTCCAATCAACTGTATTTCTATATCCTTGTATACTTTATTTAAATGATCTACGATTAAAAAACTGTCAATGATAACAATATTTTTATCCTTTTTCGTAATTCTGTAAATTGGCGTGTTTTCCATTTTTTTCTTACTACCTGCAGACGTCGATATATAAGCAATATGTTTTAACTGAACCTCTTGCATTGAGGATAATTCTATATTTTTTTTCATTCGCAAATAAATAATATCTCCCACGTATATATCATCCTCTTAGTTGTTGATTAAATTAGTGTTATTTTATTGTTATAATCATAGTATTTGCCAGAAATCTCATTATTATGATAAAAAATCATCACATAAAAGTGATGATTTTTTACATTGAAAACCAAAGTATAAAGTGAAACTTCATTCAGTGGGGGTTTCCCTTCCTCCCCCACCTTCACGTTTGGGATTTCTCACGCTTGGAGGTGGGGGTATTACAGCCCGTTAATTCGTGATAAAATTTGGTTTAACGTTTGCCTTTATTCCACCGATAGGAAAAAACAACTTTTTTAGAAGATCAGTATATGTGCAACTAAGGCTTGTCGATAAGTCCGTTTTCTAGTCGTTATGGATCCATATTAATCTTCATATCTTGTAAAATTTTTTTCTCCAGCCTAGACACTTGAACCTGAGATATACCCAATCTTTCAGCAACCTCTGACTGAGTTTGGTCTTTATAGTAGCGTAAATAGACGATTAATCGTTCCCGTTCATTTAATCTTCTGATTGCCTCTTGCAGGGTAAGTTTATCAAACCACTTCGTATCCTGGTCTGCTATCTGATCAAGTAACGTAATCGGATCACCATCATTTTCGAAAACTGTTTCATGAATAGAATGTGGTGATTTTGCTGCTTCCTGTGCATGAACAACTTCTTCAGGAGAAATTCCCAATTGCTCTGCGATTTCATTTACCGTTGGAGATCTACCAAGCTGTTTCGTTAATTCATCTTTCTTTTTCCGGATTTTATTCCCCACTTCTTTCAAAGAACGACTGACTTTCACACTTCCATCATCCCTTATAAAACGTTGAATCTCACCGATTATCATCGGAACAGCATACGTTGAAAAACGTACATCATAGGAAAGATCAAATTTATCAATCGATTTTATTAAACCGATACTTCCAATTTGAAATAAATCATCTGGATCGTATCCCCTATTAATAAAGCGTTGTACAACAGACCACACAAGACGAATGTTTTTTTCAACTAATATATCTCTAGCCTCTTTATCTCCACGCTGACTCCTTAAAATAAAATCTTTCACCTGTTCATCCGTTAATGAATCTTTGCGTTTATTATGTTTAACATGTACATTCATGGGCATCCCTAATTACTAACCGTTTTACTTTTCATCAGTTGCTTTGTCATGGTAACGGTCGTTCCTTTACCAAGGGTAGATATGACTTCCACTGAATCCATAAAATTTTCAATAATGGTAAACCCCATACCCGATCTTTCCAATTCCGGTTTGGATGTGTACAACGGCTGCAGAGCCTCATCAATGTCACTAATACCAATCCCATTATCTTTAATGGTTAATTCAATTTCCCCATCATGTATTACACAGTATATGGAGATTTTATGATGAGCCTCGTTATTGTATCCATGGATAATGCAATTTGTTACTGCTTCCGAAACTACCGTTTTAATTTCAGTTAATTCATCCATCGTTGGATCTAACTGTGTAATAAATGCTCCAACGGTTACTCTTGCAAAAGCTTCATTTTCACTGACACTTGAAAATTCTACAAACATTTCGTTCCTCATGAAGCCACCCCCAATGATTCTAACGCAAATTCCTCGTTCTCCTCCAAGCGTACAATTTTAAACAACCCTGACATCTCAAATAAACGTTTAATTGGTGGGGAGATAGAACATACAACCATCTCTCCACCAAGTTGCAACACTTCTTTGTATCTGCCTAGTATTACTCCTAGACCTGAGCTATCCATGAAAGTAACAAATTCCAGGTTTAAAATCACATGCTTTACTGAATTTGTATAGATAAGTTCCTTCCATTCACTTCGAAGTGTCTCTGCCTCATGATGATCCAGTTCTCCTGACAACCTTACAATCAATACATCTTCTTTAATATCAAACATTGAATTTAGTCCCATTTCCTTACCTCCTCATTTTACTCTGTAAGTTCTCTTTCTCTACGAAGGGGGTTAATTCCTGCTATATGACAAAAGAAGAAGAAATCCATCTAAATTAGAAAAAATTATCTGGATTTCGCTAATTTCTGCAAGGATCTTTTAAATAATGTAAAATAAGTAGCTTTTTCAATATCCTGTTCAACTGTTAAAGGGGTCTCAGATAAAATGTCTTCCCCATTTTTTACAATTAATTTTCCAACCTGTTCCCCTCTTTTTAATGGAAGATCAATATCTTTATTCAGGTGAACCTCTGTATTTATATTTTCAGTAGCCTCCCCTTTTCCATGAATTACACTAATTGATTGCGATGCTACAATATCGATATTTTTTATTTCAGCTTTTAGTAGTTGTAAATTAGTTATTATTTGATCTTTTTCAAATAGTTTCTTTGTATCAAACTGGTTAAATGCGTAATCTAGCATTTGTGACACAGTGGCATTTCGTTCCTTCGGCGTTTCTGCTCCCATCACAACTGCAATTACACGCATATCGTTCTTTTTTGCAGTAGCAGTTAAACAATATTTAGCTTCATTTGTAAAACCCGTTTTTAAACCATCCACCCCAGGATAAAATTTAACCAATTTATTTGTATTTACTAACCAAAATTCATTCTTTTTCCCTTTTCTCAGATAATCTTCATAAATGGATGTATATTCAGTTATTGTTTCGTATTTTAATAATTCTTTTGCGATTATTGCCATATCATAGGCAGTACTGTAATGATCCTCAGCGGGTAAACCTGTTGTATTTTGGAATTTCGTGTTTTTTAAATTTAACGCTTTTGCTTTTTCGTTCATTTTATTTACAAAAGCATCTTCACTTCCTGCTATTCGTTCTGCCAATGCTACACTTGCATCATTTCCTGAAGCAATTGCAACTCCCTTTAATAAATCTTTCACGGACATTTCTTCACCGGCCTCCAGAAATACCTGTGAACCCCCCATGGAAGCAGCACGTTCACTTATACGTATTATTTCATCATATTTTAAATTCCCTTGATCCAATGCCTCCATGATGAGCAGAAGTGTCATAACCTTCGTCATGCTGGCAGGTGGTAGTTTTTCATTCGCATTTTTATCAAACAGTAATTTTCCTGTATCACGTTCAATTAAAATAGCTGATTTGGCATTTGGTGCAAGGTTTAAAGTTCCTTCTGAATTATCCGTGCTTTTTTCTTCACCAAATACTGGTATAACAGAAATAAAAAGCATAGAAATTATGATGCTAATCATTAAAACATACTTTTTCATAGTTTTACCTCCAACAATCAATATAATTCTAGGGTTACCAGATTTGGTATTTTTTATACGGAAGAAATGCTTTAATTATTAAAATTACTGTTTTTTGTAAGATTGGACTGCACACTGCTCGCCCCATCGAAACCATTAGTTATTTTTGGTATAAAAAGCGACGTAAGAAGTGGTGAACAGTTATATAGCAATAAAATTACCCAAAAGAACCAGGACAAAAACGCGGGGGCACCCGTTTATCACCGTATGTCCTGAACTGAACCGTATGAGATTCAGCTTTTTAAGCAAAAATCAAGTTCATCTAAAAGGAAACACGATGAGTATAGAGTTTCGATGTTGACTTTCACCACAAGGGTATAAGTGCGACTATGTCTCTGGTTCCCAATCGGCAAGTCTTCTTTATCGAAAGGAAATTTCCGGAAGGGCAATAGGTGATGGGCGCTGGAGCTGGACGAGGCTGATTCTGATATTAAGTTATACACAGGCTACAAATTTTATAGTTTCCTGGTGTATGAAATAAAAAAACACACCGGCTAAAGTGTGTTATAATAGTTATTTCGTAACTGTACCATATATCAAAGTTGGTGCACTTACCTCATTTTTTGATATATCTATACTTGCATACAATTTTTCTTTTACATCTTCAACTGAATTCTGATTTGCGTGGATTGTCAACAACGACTCGCCTTCTTTAACGGTATCTCCAACCTTTTTATGTAGTACAATACCTACAGCAAGATCAATTTCAGATTCTTTTGTTGCTCTGCCCGCACCTAGCAGCATTGCAGCAGTACCTATATCGTTAGCAACTATCTTTTCGACTGTACCAGATACTTTTGCTGGTAGTTCTATTGTATAGGCAGCTTGAGGAAGTAATTCAGGATTGTCCGCAATACGAGCATCCCCACCCTGAGATTCAAGGAAGATCCTGAAATGTTCAAAAGCCTTGCCATTTGAAATATTTTCTTTTAATTTTTCTCTTGCTTCTTCAATACTATTTGCTTTATTAGCCAATACAACCATTTGACTGCCTAAAGTAAGAGAAAGCTCTGTTAGATCATCCGGACCATTGCCTTTAAGTGTATCAATTGCCTCCTTGATTTCTAAAGCATTGCCAATCGCATTGCCAAGTGGCTGACTCATATCGGAAATAACCGCCATCGTATTTCTACCTACTCGTTTTCCAATAGATACCATTGCATTAGCAAGATCTTTTGCATCCTCTAGGTCCTTCATAAAAGCACCAGCACCAGTTTTAACATCAAGTACGATCGCATCAGCACCTGAAGCTATTTTTTTACTCATAATGGAACTTGCAATCAAGGGAATAGAATTTACTGTTGCTGTGACATCTCTTAAACTATACAGTTTTTTATCTGCGGGGGTTAAATTACCTGATTGGCCGACCACAGCAACTTTATTTTTATTTACAAGCTTAATAAATTCTTCATTTGATATTTCAACATGAAAACCGGAAACAGCTTCTAATTTATCAATCGTACCACCGGTATGTCCGAGTCCTCTTCCACTCATTTTTGCAACAGGTACCCCAATAGATGCAACTAAAGGAGCTAATACTAATGTCGTTGTATCACCAACTCCGCCAGTGGAGTGTTTATCTACTTTTATTCCTGTAATAGGAGAAAGGTCAATTTGATCACCAGAATTTACCATTGCTGCGGTTAAATTTGCCCGTTCTTCTTCTGTCATATCCTGAAAATAGATCGCCATTAATAATGCACTTACTTGATAATCCGGTATTTCTCCATTTGTATATTCAGCGATAAAAAAATTAATTTCTTCCTTTGATAATTCTTGTCCATCCCGTTTTTTTTCGATAATGTCATACATTCGCATTTTTTGATCACCTTTTTTATAATTATTGTGGTAATGAATGAATAATCTTCTTTACAAATCGTAAAAAATCTTCTTTCACCTTTTCAGTTGTTTCTATGACCTCTGTATGTGTTAACGGTTGATCCAATATACCAGCTGCCATATTTGAAATACATGAAATTCCTAAGATGCGAACACCTGCATGCGCAGCAACAGTTACCTCGGGCACTGTAGACATACCTACAGCATCCCCACCTAGGATTCTTAACATTTTAATTTCTGCTGGTGTTTCATAGGTTGGACCGGTGTTTCCTACATAAACTCCCTTTTTAATGGTTAGTCCCAGCTCTCTTGCACAATCATCTGCATGTTGAATGTATTGTTTATCATAACATTGGGACATATCTGGAAACCGTACACCTAATTTGTCATTATTTTTTCCAAGTAATGGATTGTCGCTCATATTGTTTATATGATCAGTAATTACCATTAAATCACCAGGGCTGAAGCTTGTATTGATCCCGCCTGCAGCATTTGTAACAATTATTCCTTCTATCCCCAACTGTTTCATAACACGTACAGGAAAAGTTACCTCTTGCATCGAATAACCTTCATAATAATGAAAACGTCCCTGCATCGCAATAACCTGTTTCCCTTCTAATGTACCTGCAACTATTTGCCCTTTATGACCTGCTACAGTTGATTCAGGAAAATGTGGAATATCTTTATAAGGTATTGCTACAGAATTCTTAATTTCTTCAGCTAATACTCCTAAACCAGATCCAAGAATAAGTCCAATTGACGGGTTAATTGATAATTTATCTTGAATATATGAACTTGTCTCATTTATTGTTGATTGATCCACTTCACTTCATCCCTTCCAATTTATATCTACAAAAAAGCTTTTTCCGAATTCCGGCATTCTTACATTGAAGTTCTCAGAAATAGTTGCTCCAATATCGGCAAATGATTCTCTTAGTGGAAGTTGATTACCAGTTGTTATACCCAAGTGAAAGACTAGTAATGGAACAAGCTCGCGTGTGTGATCAGTTCCATGATGAACAGGGTCATTCCCATGATCTGCTGTAAGAATCAAAAGGTCATCTTCTTTTAGCTTGTTAATTACTTCAGGAAGTCTTGCATCAAACGCCTCCAGAGCTTTCCCATACCCTTCAGGATCTCGGCGATGACCGTATTTTGCATCAAAGTCAACTAAATTTAGGAAGCTTACCCCATTAAAGTCTTTATCCATTGATTCAACCAATTTTGTCATACCATCCTCATTATCAATGGTACGGATAGCCTCTGTGACTCCTTCCCCATCATAAATATCAGAAATTTTGCCAAGCGCAATAACATCATAGTTTGCATCCTTTAGTTCATTCATTACTGTCCGACCAAATGGTTTAAGCGCATAGTCATGCCGGTTGGAAGTCCTTTGAAATGAACCCGGTGTTCCGATAAATGGACGAGCAATTATGCGACCGACCATATATTTTTCATCCAAAGTTAATTCTCGAGCAATTTCACAAATACGATACTGTTCTTCTATTGGAATAATCTCTTCATGTGCTGCGATTTGCAACACTGAATCTGCTGATGTATATACGATTAATGCCCCTGTTTCCATATGCTCCTTACCAAGTTCTTTCAGTATCTCTGTACCTGATGCTGGTTTATTTCCAATGATTTTCCGACCTGATCTTAACTCCAATTCATTTATTAATTCTGCTGGAAAACCATCAGGAAAAGTTCTGAAGGGCTGTTGGATATGTAGTCCCATAATTTCCCAGTGTCCGGTCATCGTATCTTTACCGTTAGAAGCTTCCTGCATTTTAGTGTAATGTGCTTTTGGAGTTGTTGCTTTTTGAATCCCTTTAATTTCTCTAATATTACTTAATCCAAGCATTGCCATGTTAGGCATATGAAGCCCATGCATATGCTCAGCAATATGTCCCAGTGTATCAGCACCCTTATCATTGAATTTATCAGCATCTGGTGCTTCGCCGATACCAACTGAATCCATTACGATTAAAAATATACGTTTAAAATTTTTCATGTTTACTACCTCCTCGTAATTATATTCCCAATCTTCCTCATTTATATGTTTTTACTTTTATGTTGTAGGATGTCAGACAACTAAAAGTAAATAATTAAGCTCTAGGATGATATGATTTATAAATATCTTTTAATCTAGTTTTTGTTACATGTGTATAAACTTGTGTGGTAGATATATCTACATGACCTAGCATCTCCTGCAACACACGTAAATCCGCCCCATTTTCCAACAAATGTGTAGCGAAGGAATGGCGTAATGTGTGTGGAGTAACTGTCTTTTTTATTCCCGACTCTTTCGCAGCAGCTTTTAGAATTTTCCAGAATCCCTGTCTTGATAAGGCTCTTCCGTGCTGATTAACAAACAATTTATTTGTTTCGTTATTCGGTTTTACTAATTTTCCTCTAGCATTCTTCAAATATTCATCTACTGCTTGGATTGCAACATTTCCGAGTGGAACAATTCTCTCTTTTGATCCTTTTCCAAGACATTGAACAAACCCCATCGTTAAATGAAGATCACTCACTTTCAATGAAATCATTTCACTGACACGTAACCCAGTTGCATAAAGCAACTCAAGCATCGCTTTATTTCGGATTCTTAAAGTTGTATTTCCATTAATACTTAGTAATGTTTCTACTTCCTGTATAGATAGTACATCCGGAAGCTTTCTTTCTTTCTTTGGTGTTTCAATATGTAGGCTTACGTCCTTGCTTACAATTTGATCACGTATTAAGAATTGATGGAATGCACGGATGGATGAGATGTGACGTGAAATCGTAGCTGGAGATTTACCATTATCCTTTAACATGTACAAAAAGCCAATAATATCATTTCTAATAATATTGTTCCAATCCGTTTTTTGAATTACTTTTTCAATATAATTAATATATCCTGTTAAGTCACGCTTGTATGATTTTAATGTATTATCTGATAAACCTCTCTCAATTTGTAAATAATGAAAAAAATCATCCATTGCATATGTAAGCATCCCCGTTACTCCCCTAAACGAAAAAATAAATTCAATCGTTCAAAAAAACTTTGCTCTGTATTAAATACTTTTACTGCTGGTCCTTCTGGTGGATCGTAGCGATGGTATTGCTCATATTCAGAGTGCATCGTGCGCAAACCAAAATAAAATAAAAATGTACATGCCACGAATATAATAAAAACCTTTATTGTATCCCATATTATTCGCTTCATACAGCATAACCTCTCTTCTTGGAAAAACTAATCCTATTAGAAGATATGCCAAAAAAGAATAACATTATACATACAATATTAAGAAGCAGGATTTAAACGCCTTTTTATCCAATTAAAAAGCATTACACCACAAATGTACCTTTTTTCTGTTGATTTGTAAATTAAAAAAATTCCTGTAACCTGCATATGAAATTATGAGAAAACTAAAAGCCTTTCTTCCCATGGAAAAAAGGCAAATCAGGAAATATTATGTTGATGTTTTCACCGCTGCCTTCTGACATTGCTTACATATTCCGTGAAATGTCAGACGATGATCTTTTACTTTAAATCCCCAGTCATCTTGGACAATTTTTTCAACATCTTCTAATAAATCATCCACAATTTCTTCAACAGAACCACATTCAATACAAACGAGGTGATGATGAAAATGCTCAGCACCCTCTTTACGAAGATCATAACGAGACACACCATCACCGAAATTTATCTTATCGACAATTTTTAATTCTGACAATAATTCCAATGTACGATATACAGTAGCCAATCCAATTTCAGGCGCCTTTTCTTTTACAAGCAAGAAGACATTTTCCGCACTTAAATGATCCTCTTCCCGCTCCAGAAGTACTCTAACAGTAGCTTCTCTTTGTGGAGTAAGCTTATAGCTTTGTGCATGGAGCTGTTTTTTTATCCGATCAATTCGATGTTCCATGGCAAGTCCCCTCCCTCATATCCCATCTTTATTATATGCACCAATGAAAAGTGTGTCAAAGTATTATAGTATTAAATTATATCTAGAATAATTATAATATAAGTTTCATTATTGGTAAAATGATTTAATTAATGACTCCATTGCCTCGTTGGCAACAAATGTTTCCAGCAATGCCGCAGCAAAAGAAGTCACCAATAATAAAGCAAATATGGTTATATATTTTCCAAAAGGTTCAAAAACCGGCTGAGAAATTTTGCGGCTGAACACTTTACTCAATAAAGTTAGTGAGAATATCATCGACAAACTTCCGGCAATTATATATACTGGAATAATTAAAATATTCTGTGGAGCAATTGACAAAGCAGCGAGTAAGAGACCGTCTAAACCAAGTTGACTAACCATAAAGCCAACTGAAAAGCCTACTACTAACCCCTTAATAAATAATAATATCCAAACTATTGGCAAACCAATAACAGATATTCCTAAAATAAATAATAATAATAAATATTTAGCATGGTAAAAAAAACTATTTTTCAATATCTCTATATTTTCATAGTGCTGACCATCTGAAATCTGACCAAAGAATCTTTCCAGATAAAAAAACAATTCCCATTTTTGTACGGAATTCATACTATTAACGATAATTGCTCCAAATATAATCCCTGTTAAAAATAAAATTACCATAAAAAGATAAATCGTTGCATGGTCTTTTATGTGATTCATTATTAACGTTTTATTCTTGTACATCGGAATCCTCCATTCAAAATATCTTTCAATGTTAAAAACTATGAAGAATTCCGAGTAAAAATACCAAATTCACTATCATTTGTTTTTTAATAATAATTCAGGAAGGAGTTATGCTTCCATATTTGCCTCCCCCACCAGCTTTTATTTTTAATTGTCCTTCTCGCATTTCCATTATATAAGTTGCTAGTTTCACAGGAAGTACCTCTTTTAATTGCTCCAATGTTGCATGATGGATTACATTCATTTCTGTTCCAAAATGATCAAGTAATTTCTGAAAGGTTTTCTTTCCTAATGTGGGTAGGTATTCTAAAGGAACCTGATATAAGTAAGGTGGTCTTTCCCTCTTTACCACCACTACGTCTTTCAATTCCTGGATTCGATCAGATACCCCTTTAATAATTTTAATAGAATCACATGCAGGACACTTCGTTACACTTGGGTCAAGGACAGTCATACAATTATTACAAACTGTGGTATGATATTTGCCTAGCTGTGGATTCATCCCAAAGTTTCGTTTAATACCTCTACCGTTCACTTGATGTAAGGCCCAGTAAAATTCCTTAAATGAAGGAGTTTCCATAATTATTTCCTGATATTCCCGTGCAATTTTAGCCAAGGAATGCGCATCCGAATTCGAAACAAATGTATAGTTATGTAATTCTTTTATTTGGTCAGCCATCTTTGTATCTGAACTTAGTCCAAGTTCAATTGCATCTATTAAATCCGAATCAAGGACTTCTTCTAAAGATTTAATTACTCCCTTTCCGTATAAGCTTTTAAATGGGGTAAATACATGGGCAGGAATGAAAATACCTTCCAACTCTTTTACTTTATATTGTAATTCTTTAGCTGTTCCATAATACCTTTGAGAACTAAGTGTAATATTTTTCATTTTTGTAGTTAACCATTCGGAAAATCGTTTTATTTTTTCCAAGGTTGGAAAATAACATAAAACATGAATTGGACCCTGACAATAATTATCATAAACTTCTATTTCCGAACCTAATAATAACGTAACTTCCTCAAAGCGAATTCCACCTTCAGATAGCTCATAAGCTTTATTTGCCTTTATGAGCTGTTCAATCTCCTGTTGAACAGCTGGTGCATGGCTATCGATAACCCCAATTAGGTCTATTCCTTTATTTCGACTTGATTCCTTTAAAATATTCGTTAGTGTCAACGTTTTTGCCCCTGTTATTTTAACGGGTTTATCATATATATCCCTACCAATATGAATATGTATATCCGCAAAATAAGAATTTAACATTTTATCACATCCCCAATGCATGTAAATAAAGAATCGCATAATTTGTTTTTGCATCATGGATGCGCTTTTGTTCCACATACTGCTTGGCTTCATCCAATGTCAATTCCATGATTTCAACAAATTCATCATCATCACCAGCTACTGGATTTTCCATCTTTTCCAACTGATCTGTTATATAAATATACATCAGTTCATCAGCAAAACCAGGAGAGGTGTAAAAAGAACTGACAAAAGATAGCGCACTCGTCGTATACCCTGTTTCTTCCTCTAACTCGCGAATTGCAGTCACCTCTGGTTCTTCCCCTTTTTCTAATTTTCCTGCTGGTATTTCAATTAATGATTTTTCAAGGGGTTTTCGAAATTGTTCTACAAATACAATTTTATTATCTTTCGTAATTGGAATTATAGCTACTGCACCAGGATGCTTGATTAATTCACGTGTAGATGTTTTGCCATTTGGTAAAGCCACCTCATCAACCCGTAATTGAATCACTTTTCCATTATAGATATTTTCACTTTTAATCGTTTTTTCCTCAAATTTTTTCATCAATAATCACCCTTAGCCTTATAATACTCCCTCCATTTTACCATAAATATTCATGCAATCACTGTGAAATAGTTGTAATCTTTGATTGGTTATCCCTACAATAGTAATATGGAAAAGAAAGGGAGGCTACCTAAATGGAAAAACGACAGTTAGGTAAATCTGATATTTATACTTCTCTGCTTACACTCGGCTGTATGTCGCTCGGTACTGATGTGCGAAAGGCATCGAAAATTATTGATTACGCCTTAGACAGCGGGATCAATCATCTCGATACTGCAGATTTATATGATTTTGGCGAAAATGAGAAAATTATTGGTAACGTATTGAAAAATAAACGCGACAAGATTATTTTAACCACTAAGGTGGGAAATCATTTTAATAAAAGTAGGAAAGAATGGTTCTGGGATCCTTCTAAAAAACATATAAAAGAAGGTGCGAAAGATAGCTGCCTACGATTAGGTACCGATTATATCGATTTTTATATGCTGCATGGCGGAACAATCGATGATCCAATCAGTGAGTCAATCGAAGCATTTGAGGAATTAAAAACAGAGGGGCTTATCCGTGCTTATGGTATATCCTCAATTCGTCCGAATGTAATCCGTGAGTATGTCAAACATTCCACAATTGATGCTGTCATGATGCAGTATAATATACTTGACCGAAGACCAGAGGAAGATATTCTGGACTTACTGCATGCTAACAATATAAGTGTGCTTGCCCGTGGTCCCTTGGCAAAAGGAATGTTAAGCAATAACGCTGAAAGACAGATAGAAGCAAAAGGAAAGAATGGATTTTTGGATTATTCCTATGAAGAACTTAAGAAAGTATATCAGAGTCTCTCAGAAAATATCGGAGATGGACAAGCATTAAATGAAATTGCATTAAAATATGTACTCAAGCATCCCGCAGTTGCAAGTGCTGTATTTGGAGCAAGCTCGATTGATCAACTAAAGGAAAATACCAGCTTTGACCCTGCAAAAGGGTTAACAGATGAAATGTATTTAAAGCTTCAAGAAGCATCCAGCTCAATAACATATAAAAATTACCGTATTTAAAGAGAAGGGATGACAGTGGCTGTCATCCCTTCCTTTACTATTTATACTTCACATACACTTTGTGCTGGAATAAATGGATTTAAAATCCCCTCTGGACTGGAAAGTCGGAACATTTCACCTACAACATCCAGCTTCATAGCTTCAGCAAAAAATATAGCCTGCTGTTCATGAATCAGAATGGGATATCCATCATTTTCGAGTTCTATATCCAATGATTCTTTCTGGTTAGTAAATCGGATCGTTGGTATGCCATTCACACCACATCCGCAACCTTCTATATCGTACCATAATACTAAGTAACGATTATTATCTGTATTTAGTCCATCCAATAGTTCTTTAGCTTTAGGGGTAATTGTTAATTGCATTAGCAACCCTCCTCTACCATTAGCATAACAGGAAATGGATAAATTCTAAAAATATTTTTCCTTTTGTTATTTTTTATTAAACTGTTTCATTAACATGTCCTCCATTAATCGTGGAAAAAGATGATAGAGCTTGCTCCCTAATTCCATCCAGTATGGGAGATTAATTTCCCGTTTATTCGTAAATAAATGTTGAACTATTTTAGCCGCAACCTTGTCCGGATCCAACATATATCGTTCAACATTTTTTTGATAATTCCCACTAGGATCTGCTTCCTTAAAGAAGTTAGTTCGAACTGGACCTAAATTAACTGTAGTAACATGTATTTTTTCTGTTTTCATCTCAAGTCTTAATGCATTAGAAAAGCCAATCACCGCATGTTTTGTTGATGCATAAGCAGCAGATTTTGGGGTTGATATTTTACCAGATTGTGAAGCAATATTTATAATATGACCTTCCTGTTGATCTAAAAAATGAAGCAGCATCAGCTTCGTAGTTCGAATTAAAGCAAGTACATTTAACTGAAACATTCGTTCTACGTCTATCAAATCCATATCTTTTACGTAAGCGAATTTTCCAGCTCCGGCATTATTTATCAAACCATCAATCTTTTCATGCTTCCGTACTATTTTTTTTATTACACGATCCAGCTCTGTTGTATTTTGCAGATCAATTTGATATGCATAACTCTTTGCATCCAGTTCTTTGTTCATTAGCTCCTGCTGTTCTACTAATTTGTCCATAGAGCGAGCAAGCATAATAGGCACACCGCCACCTTTGGCAATATGCCAAGCTACTCTTTCTCCAATACCGCTTGAGGCACCAGTAACAACGATAATTTTATTCTTTAATCTAGCGTGCATGATACATTAAAACACCATTCTCAACTGTTTTTACGATTAGTTCTTCATCTTCGAGATAATCCAGTTGACCAATAGTTTCAGACATGGTTAAATCGATTTGTTTTTCATATTGTTTAGGAAAGATTTGCTTACAAAGCTGATATGGTGTTTGTGCTTGTTCTTTTAATAATTGGTAAACTTTATTTGCACGTTGTTCCTGTTTCTTTAATCGATACGGAATTAATTCTTCTACATCGAAAAAAACTTCACCATGTCCTGGGAAGACTGAAGTAATCCCTAAGGTTAAACATTTCTTTAAATTTGCTCGATATTGCAGCATCGGTTTAGCACGTGATGTAGTAGCATCACGTGGAGCTTCAATTATTGGATTTGGCGAGATATGTTGCAATAAATGATCTCCACCTATAAAAGCGCCATCGGTTTGACGCAGGAAGGATACATGACTTTGTGCATGACCTTTCGTTTCAATTACTTGCCAATCCTCGTGTCCCGGTAATAAATCACCTTCATCAATCATTGCTGTTAATTTACCCTCACCTGAAAAACGCAAGGGTGCTCGTAATTTTTCCAATACCGTATGAAACCGTTCTGGTATTCCGCAAGCTATAAAGTATTCCTTAAAAAAGTTCTCATAGTGCAAAAAGAAAGCTTCATTTCTTGTTAACCACAAATCAACATTTTTATGTGCAACTAAGCTATGTGCCCGAGGAAATTGCTCTATCAGTCCTGTATGATCTGGATGATGATGGGTTAGAATGATTTGTTCAATATCATTGGGATAGTAACCCAGTTCCTTTAATTGCACTTGTAATGCTTCCCATGCATCCTTTGTTTTCACGCCTGCATCAACTAATGAAAGCATATCACCTTTAATTAAATATACATGCGTATCCCCTACTGCAAACGGTGTTGGTAATGTCATTTGACTGACTGTCGTATCTAATACTTTCATAAATTAAATCCCCCAAAAAATGAATAATCATTCAGTTCTTGTATAATCTTACACCTTTTATTTCTAAAAGTCACCTAAAGAAGGCTATTATAATGGGGGAAAACTACGATTCTCTCTCTTTTTTTCTTCCCAATAACTGATGGATAGCTTCTGTAATAATTGCAGGTAAATAATCAAAGCTATAGGTTAACTCTAATCTTTCTGTCCATTGATGCGGGTCTTTTCCAAGTGGACCAATATTCAAGACAGGCATGGTTAATTGATCCATAATATCATCCGGAAATACAAATCCGTTATTTTGCAGTGGCATATTTATTGTTAATTGCTTTAATTTGCTAGTTGAAGATACGGGACCAACATAGCTTAAATCAGATAACCCTGTAAAAAACTCCGAAACCGTTAAATGAATGTCAAAATTTCTTCTTGTATATTCTTTTACATTATCCATTACCTTTTTAATAGTTAGATCAGCATGTGAGGAAACAGCCGGATAAAACGGTGGGCTATAAAATAATATGATCATTGGTGATAATTCTTTACAAATTGATGCTAAATCCTGCACTAGTAGGGAAGAAAAGTCCCGATCCCCTTGATCACGTTGACTTACTAATAAATTTTGCCGACGAATAATTTCCTCCTCACCATGTCGTTTAACTGCTTCTGCATATAGTTCTTCATACATGAAAATATTTACCTTTGAATTAATCATCGAGAAGTCATTGGAAACGTCAGCATACGAAGCAGCTTTCTCTTGAATATATGCATCAATTTCTTGCGCTGCAATTTGTGCACCTGCAAGTAATTTTTGATTAATCTCCTGAAAAGATTGTTTTAAATACAAAACATTATACATAGCAATAGCTGCACTTGGTGTTTGTACAGAATATTTTTCTTTCAGATCACGTTGCATAAGACTCACAGGTGGTGGTGTTACCTCATCATCAATTTTTTCAATAAATGACTCATTTAATTCAAGCTGACGAGATAGAAAGCTAACCATTAAATTTGGATTTAATCCAGCGAAAGGTTCACCTACATGTGATTCTTTGCCATAACAATAAAAACCGGGTAATACTTTGCCGATTGACCCGGTATATACATAATAATTATTGTCACCAGGATATTTACTAAACATCGGCTCTCCATTCGTACAAGCGATATAAATTAGGTTTTCTTCTATTTTTAAGTTATTTAATACAGGCAAAGCTGTTAACATCCCTTTTGAATTTACCTCTTCATCCGGTACTGATAACAATAAAATGTTTCCATCAAACTCCCCTTCGATTGCTTTTTCAAGCATGGATAAATGAATTGCAAGGCCAGCTTTCATATCCATTGTCCCACGTCCAAACAGCCAATCACCGCTCTCTAAATCATCCCGAACTGCTTTTGGCAATTCATCTTTGATACGATGCATTTCCTTTGTTAATTCTTTCGGATGAAAAGCAAGATTCTGAATAGAACCATAGTCCTCCGTACCAACGACATCAAAATGGCTTAATAAAATTACTGTTTCATTACGGGTACCTTTTCCCTTGACCAATGCGGTTAAAAGACGTCTTCCATCATCGAGCGAATGTAAATTTAAATAAGAATGATTGGTTTGAAAATATTCCTTTTGTGCTAATAAATGATACAGATACTCAGCAAGCTCAATTTCAGCATTAGAACCTGTAATGCTTTGATGATTAACAAGTGAGTACAATAAATCTGTTAATTGCTCTTTCGTTTGCCAGCTTTTCATTGTTATTCCTCCTGTCCAAATTGACTTTTACCAAAAAATAAAACACAATCATATAAGAGGTGAATGGATTGAAAACAAAAATAATCGCTCATCGTGGAGCTAGTAAACACGCACCTGAAAATACATTACCAGCATTTGAACTTGCTTATCACCAGAAAGCAGATGGTATTGAAACGGATGTACAACTAACAAAAGATAATATTCCAGTATTAATTCATGATGAGCATATAAAACGAACGACAAATGGTACCGGATACATAAAAGACTATACGTTTGAACAACTTCAAGGGTTCGATGCGGGATCCTGGTTTTCCGATAAGTTCTCCGGTACAAAAATAATCTCTTTAGATAAATTTTTAAAATGGGCTCAAGATAAGGCGTTATATTTAAACATTGAGCTTAAAAATAATAAAATAGATTATAAGAACCTGGAGTCAATTGTTTATGAATTAATTGAACACTATCAACTATTAAATCGTACCACATTATCAACGTTCAATCCAAACAGTGTGAAACGACTGAAAAGCTATAATAAAATGATTGAAGTCGCATTTTTAACCTCAAAACGAAATAAAAATCTGGTCTCATTTGCACATGAACTCGGTGCAAATGCCATTCATATTAAGTATCGGCTATTAAATGAACTGCTTATAAGTCAAGGTCAACAGACTAATATGGCTATTCGTGTTTACACAGTAAATAAATCTATATATATGTTGAAATGCTTTAAATATGATTGTGATGGTATTTTCACAGATATCCCAGAAAAAGCACTGTACTATCGTAAAATATTCAATCGATAAATTTACAGAAATAACCGAAGGAGGGTCTCAGGTGGCAAAATTATTCTCACCAAATACATGAGCGGATCTTAGATTCATTGGTAGTGCTTTATTAAGAAATCCTTACTGGGCAAAAACGGCAGCTGACGAAATAGGATATACTATAGATACACCCGCTCAATATAAACGTGGCTGGAAATAACAAAAACGTAAAGTGAGCGTTGCGAGTAAATATTGGTTTAGAATTCGCAAGGAACAAATGTCTCGCAGGGCTTTAGCACTGGAACTGGACGTGACGGATCTGATTGTTTAGTTAGTCAAAGCTCACAAATTTTGAAGTAACCTATATAATAATGATGACAGGAGTGCTATATTATGGAATTAATTTTTCTTGGTACTGGTTCAGGTGTCCCCTCAAAAGAAAGAAATGTATCAGCGATCGCCTTGACTGTATTACAAGAACTAAATAGTATATGGTTATTTGACTGCGGTGAATCAACACAACAGCAAATATTATATACGTCCATAAAACCAAGAAAAATAAAAAAAATATTTATTACACATCTACATGGCGATCATATATATGGATTGCCTGGTCTCTTAAGCAGCAGATCCTTTCAGGCTGGGGATGAATTGTTAACCATTTATGGACCTGATGGAATTAAGGAGTATATAGAAACTAGTCTTAAAGTTAGTGGTACACACCTAACCTACCCATTAACGATAATTGAAATAAGCGAAGGGAAAATTATGGAGAATGAAAAATTCATTGTTTATGCCGGTAAACTTGATCACGTTATACCAAGCTTTGGGTTTCGGATTGTTGAAAAAGACAAACCTGGTGAACTTTTAGTGGATAAATTAATGAATATCGGAATTATGCCTGGACCCATATATCAACAAATCAAGGAAAATTCAGTAATCAATACAGCAGATGGTCAAGTCATTCATCGTGAAGATTTTATTGGTAAAGACAAAAAAGGACGTATCATAAGTATTCTTGGTGATACCCGTGCCTCTCATTTACATAACACCCTTGTTGCGAATTCGGATGTACTTGTTCATGAAGCAACTTTCAACCATGAAAAAGAGGCTTTAGCAAAACAATATTTTCATTCCACTACTACACAAGCGGCGACCATGGCTAAGGAAAATAATGTAGGAAGATTAATATTAACACATATATCTTCCCGTTATCAGAAGAATGATAATCAATTATTATTAAATGAAGCACGTGAAATTTTTCCTGAAACAGAGCTGGCATATGACTTTTTAAAAATTGCTATTAATACAAAATAATAGAGGAGAGATTTCAATGAAACAACCTGCTGAAATAATCGCAGATCAACGCACTTTTTTTATGAATGGAAATACATTGGATTATGAAACTCGTAAAGAACAGCTAAGAAAAATCAAAAAAATGCTAAAGGATTATGAAACTGAAATCTACCAGGCTTTAAAGATAGATTTAAATAAGTCTAAGCACGAAACACTTACAACAGAATTGGGCTTTCTTTATAGTGAATTAGAATTTGCCATTAAAAATCTTGCTGCTTGGATGGAACCTAGCAAAGTGCTTGCACCGATTACACATAAAGGGACAAGAAACTATATTATGAAAGAACCATATGGTGTCAGCTTACTAATTTCTACTTGGAATTATCCATTACAATTGGCACTGGCTCCCGCAATTGGTGCAATAGCTGCTGGAAATTGCGTCATTTTAAAGCCATCGGAATATGCAAAAGCTACCTCCTTAATCTTGGCAGAGATGATTAGAAATACATTTGATCCTTCCTACTTTACTGTTATTCAAGGAGATAAAGAAGTAAGCGAAGAATTAGTAAAACAACAATTTGATTATATATTTTTTACAGGCAGTACTGAGGTTGGTAAAATTATAATGAAAGAAGCCAGTGTAAATCTTACACCCGTCACATTAGAATTAGGCGGAAAAAGCCCAGTTATTGTCGATGAAGATGCTAATATTAATCTGGCAGCAAAACGAATTGTTTGGGGAAAGTTTACAAATGCAGGGCAAACCTGTGTAGCTCCTGATTATTTATATGTACATGAAAAGGTTAAATTTAAACTATTAAAGGCGATGAAAAAATATATAAAATCGTTCTATGGGAAATTCCCTCTAAAAAATGATGAGTACACACATATCATAAATCAAAAACACTTTCATCGTCTTGAGCAATTTTTATTAACGGGAACTGTATTACATGGTGGCACTGTAGACCCTGAATTTTTAGCAATTGAGCCAACGATTTTAGATAAGATTTCATGGAGTGATCCGATTATGCAGGAGGAGATATTTGGACCTATTCTACCAGTATTAACCTTCAGCCATATTGAAGACGCCGTCGTAAAAATAAAGAGCAGAGAAAAACCGCTGGCACTCTATTATTTTGGAGAAAATGATAAAACACAGCAGCAAATTATGCAATTCTTATCATTTGGAGGCGGAAGTATTAATGACACCTTCTACCATCTAGCTAATCCACATTTACCTTTTGGTGGCGTTGGTGCAAGTGGTATGGGTTCATACCATGGTAAACACAGTTTTGACACATTCTCACACGCTAAGAGCATCTTGAAACAAACCACTAAATTTGATATGCCCTTTCGTTACCCTGGTGGTAAATTAACTCAATCTGTCGTTAAAAGAATAATGAAATAAACAAAAGACTTACACTGCCCTTAATGAAGTGTAAGTCTTTAATGTTTATAATCATCCAGAAAATCTTTCTGAAAGCTTGTTCTAGGTAGCTCCTCATCTTTACTAGTGTTATCTTTCCATTGTTTAAATACATTCCTACCATATTTCGCTGACAAGGTATCCATTACGGTGTATAGCTTCTCCTTACTCACCTCACTTTCATATGTAAACAAATCGAGCTGCCTGCCAATGTTTTGTTTTTCGTCTACATCCTGAACTGTAATACCAAGTAACCGTATCGATTCTAAATTCCAATGCCTTTGTAATAATTCATTGGCTACATGGAGAATTTCCTCTTTTGTAGCAATATAGGATTGAAGCTTCTTACTTCTTGTAATGGTTTTACGATCGTGAAAACGAATCATAATCTGTACATGTCGACCTGCTGCATTTTTACGCTTCAGTCGGCGTGCAACATTGTCTGCGAGCTGACCCATTAGTTTACGTATTTCTGCTTCATCTGTTGTATCATGCGGCAAGGTTTGCGAGCTTCCTATACTTTTGAAATCATACACAGCATCCGGATCAACTGGTCTAGTGTCAACCCCATTAGCTCTATTCTTTAAACGTTCTCCATTAATTCCTAATAATTGTTTTAATTGATAGACATCCTTTGCTGCGAGATCACCGATTGTTTTTACTTCAATCTTTTTTAATTTGGCAGCTGATTTTTCTCCGACACCATACATTTCCTCAATCGGCAATGGCCATAGAGTTTTGGCAATCTCTCTTTTTCTGAGTACAGTAATGCCTAAAGGTTTCTTCATGTCAGAGGCCATTTTTGCCAAAAATTTATTAGGAGCTATTCCTATACTGCATGGCAAATCAAGTTCCTTTAAAATTTGTTGCTGTAAACTTTTTGCTGTTTCCAGCGGACTTCCAACATGGCTAATTTCAGTAACATCCATGTATCCTTCATCAATTGAAACAGGTTGAACATATGGCGTTATTTCAGAAAGTATTTTAAATATTTCTTTAGAAGCTATACGATAACGATCAAAGTTGGGACGCAAAATAATTAATTCAGGGCAAAGCTTCTTTGCCTGCCAAACATTCATCGTCGTTTTGACACCTTTTGCTCTCGCTTCATAACTACTAGTTACAATGATTCCTTTTCGCTCTTCCGGATTTCCTGCAATTGCTAGTGGCTTTCCCTTAAGTTTAGGATTAGCGGCCATTTCCACTGAGGCATAAAAGCAATTCATATCAATATGAAATATAACTTTTCCCATTTTGGGTTTCGGCTGTATCATACAGAATCCATCCTTTTAAATCCGCTATACTTAGTATAGCATATTGAGTAAGCCCCCTTAAGAAAACTGTTCTCATTTGATATCCTTTCGTTATTTTGCAGTTTCTTTTATAATTGCTATGACTAATTCTGTGACCTTAACAAGCTCATTTACAGGGATACGTTCATTTGTTGTATGAAGTTCCTCATAGCCAACAGCTAAATTTACTGTTGGGATTCCCAGTCCTGCAATTACGTTAGCATCACTTCCACCACCACTTTTAAGCAGGTTACTTTCACGACCAATTATCTTTGCAGCATTTCGTGCTACTTCCACAACCTCATCACCAGCCTGCTGCTTAAATCCGGGATACATTACGTTGATCGATACATCTGCAAAGCCGCCTAATTCTTGAGCAGTACTTTCAAATGCCTCTTTCATTTTAGCAACCTGTGCTTCCATTTTTTCGGCAATTAATGATCTTGCTTCTGCTAATATTTCTACATGGTCTACAACGATATTCGTCTGTTTGCCGCCCTCAAATCGTCCAATATTTGCTGTTGTTTCTTCATCTATTCGACCCAGTGGCATTTTTGAAATTGCCTTTGCAGCAAGTGTGATTGCAGAAACACCTTTTTCCGGAGCTACACCAGCATGAGCAGTTTTCCCTTTTATCACAGCATAAATTTTAGCTTGAGTAGGAGCTGCTACAATGATGTCTCCTACTTCTCCATTACTGTCAAGCGCATATCCGTATTTTGCATGTATTAAAGAACCATCGAGTTGTTTCGCACCAACTAAACCAGATTCTTCTCCAACTGTAATAATAAATTGAATATTTCCATGCTTTATTTGATTCTCCTGTAATACACGGATGGACTCAAGCATGGCAGCAAGACCTGCTTTATCATCTGCACCCAAAATTGTTGTACCATCTGAAATAATATAGCCATCTTCAATGGATGGTTTAATTCCCTTTCCAGGAACTACCGTGTCCATATGAGACGTAAAATAGATCGGATCTACATTATCTTTATTTCCTTTTAATGTACAAATTAAATTTCCGGCGCCATGACCCGTTTTTTCCTTACTGTCATCCTCAAAGACATCGAGACCGAGATCTGAAAATTTCTTCTTTAAAACCTTGGCTATTTCAGCCTCATACTTTGTCTCTGAGTCAATCCTTATTAGCTCTAAAAATTCATTTATCAACCGATCTTGATTTACGTTTAGCATCACTCATATCCTCCTGTTTATTTTCTATAAATGTGACAAGTCTATAATGGTATATTACCATGCTTCTTCTTCGGTCGTTCTTCCTGTTTATTATAAAGCATTTCTAAAGCCTGAATAAGCTTTTTACGAGTTTCCCTTGGATCTATTACATCATCAACCATTCCGAGTCCTGCTGCTACATAAGGATTTGCAAATTTCTCACGATATGTATTAATTTTTTCCTGACGGGTTTTTTCTGGGTTTTCACTTTCAGCTATTTCTTTTGCAAAAATAATATTTGCTGCGCCCTCAGGTCCCATTACCGCAATTTCAGCATTTGGCCATGCATACACAAGATCTGCTCCGATGGATTTACTGTTCAAAGCAACATATGCTCCGCCATAGGCTTTACGTGTGATAACCGTAATTTTAGGTACAGTCGCTTCCGAGTAAGCAAATAAAATTTTTGCACCATGACGAATTATTCCACCATGCTCCTGTTTAACCCCCGGAAAAAATCCTGTCACATCCTCAAAGGTAATTATCGGGATATTAAATGAATCACAAAAGCGAATAAATCGGGCAGCTTTATCACTCGAATCAATATCAAGTCCTCCAGCCAAATATTTTGGCTGGTTACATACTAACCCTACTGTTTCCCCTTTTATACGTGCAAAGCCGACTACGATGTTTTTCGCAAAATTTTCATGTATTTCAAAGAAGCTATCTTCATCAACAACTTGAGCAATTACTTTTTTTACATCATACGGACTCTTTGCATCAATTGGGACGATATCTGTCAGATCATATTGCGAATTCGCTTCTCCATGATACGCTTTTACCTCAGCTTTTTCCTGATTATTTGCAGGTAAATAGCTGAGTAATGTACGTACTGCATCCAGTACATCGGCTTCGCTTTTTGCTTTAAAATGTGCATTCCCGCTTTTCGAACTATGAATATGTGCACCACCAAGATTTTCGGGTGAGATTTTTTCTCCAGTAACTGTTTCAATTACTTTCGGACCAGTTATAAACATTTGAGATGTTTTTTCAACCATGAATACAAAGTCAGTGATAGCCGGTGAATAAACGGCACCACCTGCACTTGGACCCATAATAACAGAAATTTGTGGGATTACACCTGAATATATGGAGTTACGATAAAAAACCTGCCCATACCCATCAAGGGAGGATACACCTTCCTGAATCCGTGCTCCACCGGAATCATTTAATCCAATAAAGGGGACACCGTTTTTTGCTGCCAAATCCATAACTGCTGCAATTTTCTTCCCATGCATCTCGCCAAGTGCACCACCATAAACTGTGAAATCCTGGGCAAATAAATAAATTGGCTTACCAAATACTTTACCAAAACCTGTAACTACACCTTCACCTTTGGCATTATTATTATTCATACCAAAATCAGCTGAGCGATGTTCGATGAATGGATTTAATTCTACAAACGTATCCTTATCAAGCAGATAATCGATTCTTTCTCTTGCCGTCATTTTTCCCTTGTCATGCTGTTTTTCGATTCGTTCATCCCCTCCACCAAGTTCTGTTTGTCTGCGCTTATCATAAAGTTCATTAATTTTGTCAAAAATATCCATTAGGATTCACTTCCCTCATCATGCTGACATAATTCAACTAATACGCCATTTGTTGTTTTTGGATGAATAAAAGCAATTTGGCTATTGTCGGCACCTTGTTTTGCCTCATTATTAACCAACTGAATTCCCTCTGATTTTAATTTTTTAAGACGAGTGTTGAGATCATCAACCTCCAGCGCTATATGATGAATCCCTTCCCCCTTCTTGTCAATAAATGTCTGAATAGAAGATGATTCATTTAAAGCTTCCAGTAATTCAATTCTGGTCTCCCCAATTTTTATAAAAGCAACCTTTACACCCTCTGACTCTACTTGTTCTACACCTTCCAGTTCCAAACCTAGTGAATCGGTATAAAATGTTAGTGCCTGATCAAGGCTCTTTACCGCAATTCCAATATGGGCAATCTTTTTAGGTGGCGTTTCTAATGCTTTTTCCGGCTGAATTAATTGCTGGATATAATTTGCCAGAGCTTCTGTAGATGCACCGCTGGTAAAGATTTTCCTCACTCCTTTTTCGATTAAAAAAGGAATATCCTCACTCGGAATTACGCCCCCGCCAACTACAAGAATGTCCTCTGCATTTCGCTTTTTTAATTCTTCAATTACCTTTGGGAATAATGTTTTATGTGCTCCGGATAAAGATGATAAACCAATTACATCTACATCTTCCTGAATTGCTGCTTGTGCTATTTGCACTGGTGATTGCCTGAGACCAGTATAAATCACTTCCATTCCATGATCTCTAAGTGCCTGGGAAATAATTAATGCACCACGATCATGTCCATCCAGTCCCGGTTTTGCTACTAATACACGAATTTTCTTCATTTTGTTTCCCCCTTATATACCCGCATACTCGCCAAACTCATCTCGCATTACATTACAAATTTCACCGATTGTCGCATATACCTTTACTGCATCTAATATATACGGCATTAAATTACTGTTTTTATCTTTAGCATGCTCTTTTAATGCAGCCAGTGCATGATCAACAGCCTTCTGATCCCTATTCCTGCGAATGGACACAATTGTATCAATCTGTGCTTTTTCCAATGCTTCATTTACTTTTAATAAATCAGGATTAACTTCCTCTTCCAGTTTAAATTTATTTAATCCTACAATTATTTCTTCCTCTTTTTCGATTCTCTTTTGAATTTCATAGGCATTTTGCTGAATTTCACGTTGCATGAACCCTTCTTCTACAGCTTGAACTGCACCACCAATTTCTTTGATACGCTCCAAATAATCATTTACTTCTATTTCTATTTTATCTGTTAATTCTTCCACATAAAAGGAACCGCCTAATGGATCGATTGTGTCTGCTACGCCACTTTCATTTGCAATAATTTGTTGTGTTCGTAAGGCAATTCTTGCTGAGTCTTCTGTAGGCAATGATAATGCTTCATCACGGGAATTTGTATGCAGGCTTTGTGTTCCCCCCATTACAGCAGCAAGTGCCTGTAGTGTAACACGTACGATATTATTATCAGGCTGTTGGGCCGTTAATGTTGATCCACCTGTTTGCGTATGGAATCGTAATTTCCAGCTTTTAGGGTCTTTTGCCTGATAATGATCTTTCATTATTTTTGCCCATATTCTTCTGGCTGCACGGAATTTTGCTACTTCCTCAAAGAAGTTATTATGTGCATTAAAGAAAAAGGCGAGTCGAGGTGCAAATGAGTCAACATCCAAGCCTGATTCGATAGCTGCATCCACATATGCCATTCCATTTGCAATTGTAAAAGCAGCTTCCTGTACTGCATTAGAGCCAGCTTCCCTTATGTGGTAGCCTGAAATACTGATTGTATTAAATTTCGGCAGGTTTTTCTGACAGTATTCAAAAATATTCGTAATTAAACGCATCGATGGTTTTGGTGGATAGATATAGGTTCCCCTGGCAATATATTCCTTTAAGATATCATTTTGAATTGTCCCTGTCAGCTTCTCTGATGATACGCCCTGTTTTTCCCCAACAGCAATATACATACAGAGTAAAACTGCTGCAGGTGCATTAATCGTCATCGATGTACTTACTTTATCGAGTGGAATTTCCTTAAGTAATTGCTCCATGTCATGCAGTGTATCAATTGCTACACCGACTTTACCAACTTCACCTTCTGCCATAACATCGTCAGAGTCGTAGCCAATTTGGGTTGGCAAGTCAAAAGCAACTGAAAGGCCTGTTTGCCCTTGTTCTAATAGATAACGAAAACGTTTATTTGTTTCCAATGCAGATCCAAATCCGGCATATTGCCTCATTGTCCAAAATCGACTGCGGTACATTGTCGGCTGTATTCCCCTTGTATATGGATATTGACCTGGGTAACCTAATTCATTCGCTTCTGAATGATTATTTTCTATATATAAACGGTCTATTTCTATATCAGAAGAGGTAGTAAAAGGTTTCTTTCTTTCAGGAAAGCGCTTTATAGCTTGATCAACTGATTTCTCCCATTTTTGTTTATACCTATCATTACTATTACTCATTTATGTATTCCCTCCATTTGCAATTAAAATATTACTTTTATCTACACTTATTTTCAATTACATTTTTATACTTGTCCAATATTCATTTTAACGATAAAATACATTATAGTATAGTGGATTTTAAGGAGGATTTAAAATGGCTGCAAAACAAATGAATAAACCTGCACCTAAAAAAAGATCAAAACGCGAACGAAGAACTAGACTAGTTATCTATATAATGATTATTGCAATGTTACTATCTTCACTTACTGCTGGTTTAGCAATGTTTATATAAAGTATCGTAAAAGGATTAGAGTATATCAAGACTGGGACTTTTCCACTTATGTTCCAGTCTTTAATTTATCGAATACTTTCTTTCATTTTGATATCGCTTTTCTTATACTTCCTTTTAATAAGCAGGTAATTCTCAATTTCATGTAACAATCTGTACAGATTTGCCCTTGTTTCAAATTCCTCGCGAGTCGTTGGCAATTCTTCTGTATTAAATTCTTTTCGTAATTCCTCTAATTCTTCCAAAAATAAAATTGCAGTATTTTCCGGATGAACTGATTCTGATAATTCTTCAAAAAACTGGGCAATTTTTTCAGAAATAAAATCTTTATTCGGCAGCCT
The DNA here is from genome assembly GCF_059698015.1 of Oceanobacillus sp. NCCP-135. Classification (NCBI taxonomy): domain Bacteria; kingdom Bacillati; phylum Bacillota; class Bacilli; order Caryophanales; family Bacillaceae; genus Oceanobacillus; species Oceanobacillus sp. NCCP-135. Next base: position 198,315 of record NZ_BAAKSZ010000002.1, read on the forward strand.
TGTGACTAGTGGCAGCATTCTCTGGAGAAATTCAAATTGTCTTGTCCGCATTTTAAAATAATCACGATACGTGTGATTACTGCGTAATAAGTGATTCTCTAGGTCTCGTTCCACTAAATCAGAAGCTTCCTCCAGTATTTCTTCACTCTCTGTAATTTCTTTACCATCCCAAGTTTTGTTTTTATCCCTTATGTAAAGAGCAATTTCATGTAAAATAACCTGAAAATTATCTTCAAGCTTTTTCTGATGTGCTTTTAATTGATTATCAAGGCTTGGCATATATAAATTTAATAATAAACCCGTGCCTATCCCAACAATGATCAATAAAAACTGATCCATCAGAAAAGAAAAGTTAATATAAGATGAACTATATAAATTTAACATAATGACAGAACTTGTCGTTATGCCTGGTGTAATCTTTAAAAATACAGTTGTTGGTATAAACACTGCCAACATGAGACCAACTACAATGGGACTATAGCCAATTAATTCAAAAAAAGCCATGGAGTAAATACTAGCAATTATACATGCAAGAAAACGATGCCACGCACTTAAAAACGAGCGCTTTCTGGAAGGCTGTATACATAATATAGTTAAAATTCCTGCAGATACAAAGTTTGTTACTCCCAACAATTGCGCAATCGAAATTGCAACAGGTGTGCCTATTGCAGTCTTAATTGTTCGATAGCCAATTTTCACATTAATTTCTCCTTTACGGGCAGTCTTTTCTTAGAGGTACCTTTAAGAAAATGAGGCTGACCTATGTTAAATAGAGACAGCCTCACCACCGAATTACAAAGTTTTTACACTTCTTCACAATGTTCTTCAAAAAGGTTTTGGAGTTTACCTATTACATCAACAGCGCTATAACCTTCTATATCATGACGCTGGAGCATCGTAACGATCTCTCCATCTTTTAATAATGCAAAAGATGGCGATGAAGGTGGAAACCCTTTAAAATATTCCCGTGCTTTTTCTGTCGCTTCCTTATCCTGACCGGCAAAAACTGTTACTAAATGATCTGGTCGTTTATCATAATGAATTGAATTCGCAGCTGCAGGGCGAGCTACACCTCCAGCACACCCACAAGTTGAATTAATCATAACTAAGGTTGTCCCTGCTTGTGTTAGTGCCTTATCTACATCTTCTGGGCTTTTAAGCTCATCATAACCTGCCTCTGTTATATCCTTACGTGCAGCATCTACCACATCGTTCATAAAAAGGTTAAAATCCATCTGAGAAAGCATCCCCTTTAATTAAGTATAGTTAAAACTTATTATAAGCTTATCAATATTACCTCTATTTTTCAAACTAAACTGTTTAATCAGGCAGGAGACAATTAGTATACATTCGAATTACTTTTATTAATATTTTCCAATATTTCTTTCACACGTGCAAGGAATTGACCACAAACGAGCCCATCCAAAATTCGATGATCCAATGATAAAGATAGATTTACCATATCTCTTGCTGCGAACATATCATTAATTACAACAGGGCGTTTGACAATCGATTCAATTTGTAGAATAGCTGCTTGGGGATGGTTTATGACCCCCATAGAGTGTATTGATCCAAATGAACCTGTATTGTTAACCGTAAATGTACCTCCTTGCATATCTTCTGTAGTTAATTTACCAGAGCGTGCTTTCATGGCAAGTTCATAGATATCTTTTGCAATGCCTTTTATACTTTTTTCATCAGCATGTTTAATTACTGGTACGAAAAGCTCCTGGTCTTTGGCAACAGCAATAGATAAATTGATGTCTTTACGTTGAATAATTTTATCTTCCGCCCAAGTACTATTAAGCTGTGGAAACTCCTTTAAACCTTGGGCTACAGCTTTAACGAAGAAAGCAAAGAAAGTTAGACTAAATCCTTCTTTTTGCTGAAATTCATTTTTAACTTGATTTCTATAATTGACAAGCTCTGTTACATCCGCTTCCACAGTCATCCAAGCATGTGGAATTTCCTGTTTGGAACGCACCATGTTCTGAGCAATTATTTTACGGACACCTGTTACTGGGATCTCAATATCCCCTGCTATTGATTCAGGTTGTTTAGGAGTTGCCTGTGTAGGTACAGAAGAAGACGTATCAACAACCTTTGCAGTACTTATTTCGGTCTGTTGTGATTCGCTAGCTTTCGACATATTTCCGGTTTCTCTAATTTTTTCAATATCTTTTCTTGTAATTCTGCCACCACGACCAGTTCCAGTAACCTTTGTTAAATCAATATCATTTTCCTGTGCCAATCTAAGGACTGCTGGCGAATATCTTTTCTTCATGGTTTGATCTTCGGGTACCGTTTCCTCATTTACGGTTTCTTTCGTATCATTAGTACTTTCATTTACACTAGGAGTAGCTTCATCTGCTTTTCCTTCCGTCTCGATGTAACACATTAAATCTCCTACTGCCAGTGTTTCTCCTTCACTAGCGACAAGCTCTTTAATAGTTCCGGTAAATGATGATGGAACTTCTGCATTTACTTTGTCTGTCATTACTTCAGCAATTGGATCATATTTATTAATTTTATCTCCAACACTTACAAGCCATGTACTGATTGTTCCTTCTGTAACACTTTCACCTAATTGGGGCATATTAATTTTCTCAGATGCCATTACATGTCCCTCCTTTATCATTAATATTCTGCTAATTCCCGCATTGCTTTTTCTACTTTATCCGGGTTTATCATGAAATATTTTTCCATTGTTGGTGCATATGGCATTGCCGGTACATCAGGACCAGCTAAACGCTGAATAGGTGCATCTAAATCAAACAAGCAATTTTCCGCAATAATTGCTGCTACCTCTCCAATTATGCTACCTTCTTTATTATCTTCAGTAATTAATAATACTTTCCCTGTCTTTTTCGCTGCTTCAACAATTGCTTCTTTATCCAGTGGATAAATGGTTCTGAGATCAAGAATATGCGTATCTATTCCTTCCTCTGCCAGTTTTTCTGCAGCTTGAAGGGCAAAATGAACGCATAAACCGTACGTAATGATTGTAATATCAGACCCTTCACGTTTTATGTCAGCTTTTCCAATTGGAAGTACGTAATCATCTTCCGGAACTTCACCTTTAAGTAGACGATATGCCCGTTTATGTTCAAAGAAAAGTACTGGATCATTATCACGAATAGCTGCCTTTAACAGTCCTTTTACATCATATGGTGTTGAAGGCATAACAATTTTCAGACCCGGCTGGTTAGCAAAAACCGCCTCAACTGATTGTGAATGATATAGAGCTCCATGAACTCCTCCACCATATGGCGCACGAATTGTAATAGGAGCATTCCAATCATTATTCGAACGATAGCGTATTTTTGCTGCTTCTGAAATGATTTGATTGACTGCAGGCATGATAAAATCAGCAAATTGCATTTCAGCTACAGGTCGCATCCCGTACATCGCAGCTCCAATACCAACCCCGGCGATTGCAGATTCGGCAAGTGGAGTATCCAAAACTCGATATTCACCAAATTCATCGAATAAACCATCGGTTGCACGGAAAACCCCACCTTTTTTTCCTACATCTTCACCTAATATAAATACTTTATCATCACGCTGCATTTCTTCTCTTAAAGCAGTTGTAACTGCTTGAATATATGATATTACTGGCATCGAACTCTTCCCTCCTTACTCTTCATATACATATTTCAATGCACTTTCCGGTTCTGCATAAGGTGCATTTTCGGCATAATCTGTCGCCTTGTTTACCATATCACTAATGTTATTAGTTATGTCTTTTTCAACCTCATCAGTAAGTATTCCAACTTCTTTCAGGTATGCAGCAAAAGTGATAATTGAATCATTTTTCCTTGCTGCTTCTACTTCTTCGCTCTCACGATATAAACGATCATCATCATCACTTGAATGTGCAGTCAGCCGGTAGGTTACAGCTTCGATTAATGTTGGTCCTTCTCCATTGACAGCACGCTCTCTGGCGGCTTTTACTGCTTCATAAACTGCCAATGGGTCATTGCCATCTACTGTAAATCCGGGCATGCCATAGCCTAATGCACGATCCGCAACATTTTTACTGGCAATTTGTTTGTCAATTGGGACAGAAATCGCATATTTATTGTTTTCGACCATCGTTATAACGGGTAATTTATGAACACCGGCAAAGTTTAAGCCTTCATGAAAATCTCCTTGATTGGAAGACCCTTCCCCTAATGTTACAAATGAAACAAAATTCTGCTTTTCCATTTTAGCTGCTAATGCAACTCCAACAGCATGCGGAAGCTGGGTTGTGACAGGAGATGACCCTGTCAGTATTCTGTTTTTCTTTTGCCCAAAATGCCCCGGCATCTGACGTCCGCCAGAATTAGGGTCTTCCGCTTTGGCGAAACCTGAAAGCATCAATTCTTTAGCAGTCATACCAAAAGCTAATACCACACCCATATCACGGTAATATGGAGCAGCATAGTCCGTTTTCCGATTCAATGCAAACGATGCTCCTACTTGAGCTGCTTCCTGACCTTGACAGGAAATAACGAATGGTATTTTACCAGCCCGGTTTAATAGCCACATTCTTTCATCAAGTTTTCTGGCCAAAAGCATGGTATTAAACATATCTAATACTTGATCATCGGATAAGCCTAATACTGTATGACGATTATTTGACATAATTAGTCCCTCCTTTTTAATTAACTATGTATTTGTTTCCCCTCTACTGCTAATGCTGCCTCACCCATGATTTCTGAAAGTGATGGGTGTGGATGAATCGTATGGGAAATTTCCCATGGTGTTGCATCAAGAACTTTTGCAAGACCTGCTTCGGAGATCATATCTGTTACATGCGGACCAACCATATGAACCCCCAATAGATCTTCATTGTTTTTGTTAGTTATAATTTTCACAAAACCGTCTGATTCTCCATATACTAATGCTTTTCCAATAGCTTTAAACGGGAATTTTCCAGTTTTTATTTCGTATCCTTTTTCTTTAGCTTGCTTTTCGGTTAGCCCTACACTTGCTACTTCAGGATTCGAATAAATACAACTTGGAATATTTTCGTAATCGATTGGCAATGGGTTTTTATCTGCCATATGCTCTACTGCGACAATTCCTTCATGTGATGCCACATGAGCTAACTGCATCCCACCAATTACATCACCAATTGCATATATATGTGATTCCTTTGTTTGGTAATACTTATTTGTTTGGATAAAGCCTTTTTCCTTAACAATCTCAGTGTTTTCCAATCCGATATTGGTGGAGCATGCTTCACGCCCAACTGACACTAACATTTTGTCAGCTTTAAATGTTTCGTTTTCCCCATTTATTTCAGCGTTAATTGTTACATTATTATTGATTGTTAGTGTGTCTGCTAAAACTTTTGCATTCTTAACAAAAGAAATGCCTTTCTTTTTCAACAGCTTTTCAACTTCATTGGCAATTGCCTCATCTGCTACTGGTAGAATTTGATCTTGATATTCAATAACTGTAACTTCCACACCAAAGTCCGCTAACAAGGATGCCCATTCAATACCAATTACACCACCGCCTACAATGATGATAGAGTCAGGTAACTCTTCCATTTGCAGCGCTTCATCCGAGCTCATCACATTGATCCCATCAATTTCCAGATCGGGAAGTGACTTCGGTTTAGACCCAGTAGCGATTAATACATTTTTAGGAACAATCATTGTGTTTTCATCACCGTTTGTATATTCAATCGAAATCGTACCAGGTATTGGAGAAAAGATACTTGGCCCTAAAATTCTTCCAAATCCTTCAAATACATCAATTTTCCCCTTTTTCATTAAACCTTGTACACCCTGATGTAGTGTATTTACAATTGATTGTTTTCTTGCTTGTACCTTCGAAAAATTCAAACTAACTTCATTTGTTTCAATACCATACGTATCTGCTTCTCTAATTTGTCTTAAAACTTCAGCACTGCGAAGCAATGCCTTTGAAGGAATACAACCGCGGTGAAGACAAGTACCTCCCAGTTCCCCTTTTTCTACGATAGCAACCTGCATACCGAGTTGAGATGCCCTTATAGCAGCTACATATCCTCCGGTACCCCCGCCAAGTATAACCAGATCATAATCTTTCGCCATATGTTGTATACTCCTTTATCGGTTAATTATTTGTATATTTTTGGATGTTCTTCTTTATAGAGCACCCTTAATACACCTTCGTTTAATGCTTGTAATTCATTCTCACCAGGGTAAATAATGACATCTGCTATCCAATTAACATGTTCTGTAATCATACTTGCAAATTCTTTGCCATGAGCCAGCCCGCCTGTAAGTAAAATAGCATCAACTTTTCCATATAGAACAGCACTCATCGAACCAATCTCTTTTGCTATTTGATATGCCATTGCTTCATATAATTGTTTTGCAACTGTATCTCCTGCCCTAATCCTTTTTTCTACTTCCAGTGCATCATTTGTTCCAAGGTATGCCATCAGACCACCTCGTCCAACTATCTTTTTCATTATTTCATCACGATAATATTGTCCTGAAAAACATAAAGAAATTAAATCACCAGCCGGAACAGTCCCTGCACGTTCCGGCGAAAAAGGACCATCGCCATGAAGTCCATTGTTAACATCGATTACTTTTCCATTTTTATGTGCTCCAACAGTTATGCCGCCACCCATATGTGTAACAATAAGGTTTATATTTTCATATTTTTTATTTAAATCATTCGCAGCTTTTCTTGCAACTGCTTTTTGATTCAATGCATGAAAAATACTTTTTCTCGGAATATCCGGCACTCCTGAGTATCTCGCTATTTCTTCAAGCTCATCCACTACAACAGGGTCGACAATATATGCAGGAATATTAAGACCAGATGCAATTTCATGAGCTAGAATTCCACCTAAATTAGATGCATGTTCACCATTTAAACCGAGTTTTAAATCATTTAACATGGCTTCGTTGACTTCATACGTTCCTCCTTCAATTGGTTTTAGCAGCCCGCCTCTTCCACAGACAGCACTTAATTTAGATATATTTATTCCCTCGTAATGTAACGTTTCAAGAATTATATTTTTACGGAAATCATATTGGTCAATAACTCGCTGAATATGATTTATTTCTTCCAGGCTGTGACGAATCGTCTTTTCAAAAATACAATTTTCCTCATCAAAAACACCTATTTTGGTTGATGTAGATCCTGGGTTAATAACTAGTATTCGATAAAGTGATTGCAATATTTTATCCTCCGACTATAAGTCTTCATTGTTACCTTCTGCTTAATATATGATGACCATTTAATAAGAATTGATTTCTTGAATTTTTAACTGATTCAATTCTTTCTTCAGCCATTTGATCTGCCGCAACATATGTTGGGATATTATCACGTCTTGATATTTCAAATACTCTACTTAAACTGTCGTAAATAGTTTCGACCTTCTTCATAGCCCTATCTTGGTTATATCCATTTAATTCATCGGCTACGTTTATAACTCCACCAGAATTAATTACATAGTCCGGCGCATATACAATGCCTTTTTCATGAATAATATCGCCATGATCAGTTGATTTTAATTGATTATTTGCAGACCCAGCAATAACTTTTGCTTTTAACTTGGGAATTGTTTCGTCATTTATTGTGGCACCAAGTGCACATGGTGCGTAAATATCGCAATCTACATCGTAAATAGCGTCCGGATCGACTGCCTTGGCCCCAAAAGCCTCTACCGCCCGGTCAACAGCAGCTTTATTTATATCAGTTACAATGAGATTCGCACCCTCTTTATTCAAATGTTTGCATAAAGAAAATGCTACATTTCCCACACCTTGTATAGCTACCGTTTTTCCTTCTAAAGAATCATCACCAAAAGCTTCCTTAGCCGATGCTTTTATCCCTTTATAGACACCATAGGCAGTTACTGGTGATGGATTACCTGAAGACGTGGCATCTGAAATACCTGTTACGTAGTCCGTTTCCAAATGAATTAAATCCATGTCATGTTCAGTGGTACCTACATCCTCAGCAGTAATATAACGTCCATTCAAACCTTGGATATATCGTCCAAAAGCTCGGAACATTTCAGGGTTTTTATCCTTTTTAGGATCACCAATAATCACTGTCTTACCACCACCTAGATTTAAACCAGCCGCAGCATTTTTATATGTCATGCCTTTAGCTAGTCTCAGTGCATCTTCAATAGCTTCAGCCTCAGAATTATAAGTCCACATTCTCGTACCGCCTAAAGCAGGTCCAAGTGTTGTGTCATGTATTGCGATAATTGCTTTCAATCCCGAATTTTTATCTTGGCAAAACACCAACTGTTCATAATCAAATTTTTCCATATAAGTAAAAATTTCCATTTTTATTCCTCCTAGAATGTTTTAGATGTTACGAGTGCCAATGCAAGAGAATTTAATTTATTATCCGCTGTATCAGCACGAGATGTTAAGATAATTGGAGCTTTTGCACCACTAATAATAGCTGCTACTTTAGCATTTGAAAAATAGGTAAAAGATTTGTATAAAGCATTCCCAACTTCGATGGTTGGCACCATAATAATATCTGCCGCACCTGCAACTTCGGACTCTACTCCTTTATGCTTTGCAGCGTCACTTGAAACAGCATTATCAAATGCAAGTGGACCATCAACTAAACATCCTTCGATTTGCCCCCTTTTTTGCATCTGTGTTAACACGGCAGCATCAAGTGTGGATTGCATCGCACAATTTATTACCTCTACAGGTCCAATTGCCGCCACTTTAGGAAGCTTTATACCGATTCCATGTGCTACCTGCACGGAGTTCTTAATAATCTCAGCCTTCTCTTCTACGTTTGGAGCAATGTTCATTGCCGCATCAGTTAAGAAAATTAAGCGATCTTGATTAGGAATTTCAAAAAGAGCCACATGGGAAAGTATTTTTCCTGTACGCAGACCATATTCATTATTCAAAACTGCCTTTAATAAAATCTTAGTGGAAACATCTCCTTTCATTAGAATAGAAGCTTCTTTATAATAAACAGCTCTTACCGCCGCAACGGTTGTATCTTCTATTCCAGACACATGATGTAATGTAACTGTTTTTTTAGAAAGATCTAATTTAATTGTACGTGCTATTTCATTAATTGCAGCTTCATCTCCAAATAAAATGAAGGAACATAAGTTATCCTCTACCGCGGTTTTTATTGCTAAAAGCAATTCCTTATCTGCAGCATTAGCAACCGCTATGATTTGTTTCTCTTCATTCTTCACCTGATTTTTTAACGAGTCTAAAGTATTCACACGTTGGTCACTCCTCACCTCTATACTATATTTTGCAAAAATCATGCCAATCTTGTAATCCTGTAAGCGCTTCATTTTAATGAATTAACTTCCTGCTAAATATTGCAAACATGCAAAATATTGCATGTTAGTTTATTCAAATTTATATTTTTCCATTTTATAATATAAATTTCGAATAGACACTTTTAGGTCTTTAGCTGTTTTGGTTTTATTGAAATTATTTTTTTTGTATACATTTGAGATATATTCTTTTTCATATTGTTCCATCACTTGTTGAAGACTTCCCTTAGACATGTAATCGATATTATTTTCTGCAGGGGGGCTTGGTGATACAATGTTCAAATTAGGAATATGGTTTTCATTTATGATTTCTTCATTTATATCCATATAAATCATTGCTCGTCCGATCACATTTTCCAATTCGCGAATATTACCCGGCCAGTGATATTTCTTTAATAAAGAAAGTGCTTGATTAGAAATAGCTTGGACATTTCTTCCATAGTCTTGATTCGTTTTTTGAATAATATATTGAATTAAATCTGGTAAATCAGTCAACCGCTCATTTAGGGATGGGATAAATATCGGCAGACGGTTTAAGCGATAATATAAATCTTCCCGAAAGGCTTTGTTCATTATCGCTTTCTCTAAATTGACATTCGTTGCAGTAATGATTCGAACATCAATTATAATCGGATCTGTACCGCCAACTCGTACAATTTCATTTTCCTGCAACACTCGAAGTAGTTTTGCTTGCATATTTAATGATAACTCGCCGATTTCATCAAGAAATATGCTACCCAGATTCGCTTCTTCAAATAGACCTTTTTTTCCGCCATGCTTAGCCCCTGAAAAAGCCCCCTCTTCATACCCAAACAATTCACTTTCTAAAATAGACTCCGCAATTGCAGCACAATTAACGCGAATAAATTTATTGTTTTTTCGATCACTCTCATTATGAATCGCATGTGCAAATAGTTCTTTGCCGGTGCCGGAATCGCCACGTAATAATACGGTTGCTGGTGTTTTAGCACCGACCTTCGCTTGCGCTAATGCGACCTTCATCTCCTCCGAAGTTCCTATAATATCATCAAATGTATATTTTGCTTCAAGATTACGTATAATTTGTCTTGCTCTTTTTAATTCCGTCGTCAATAGCTTTATCTCTGATACATCATGAAGTATTCCTACACTTCCTTTAAGCTTACCGTCAACAATAATTGGTGCTACATTAACAAGTACATCCTTCTTGCTTGGACCGACTTTCATTCTGGCTCCACGGACAGCTCTGCGGGTTTGTAACACTTTCATGTGCATGCTTTCACCTTCAGAAATATCTGTGGTAGCAGGTTTGCCTAAAATATCCGTTTCTTTCAAACCAGTAATCCGAGTGTATGCAGGATTTATTATTAATCCAATACCATTTTCATCCACAACACTTATTGCCTCGTCTGAAGATTTAATTGTAGCTTCAAGCATTGTCTTAATTTCATTTAAATCCGTATTTTCTTCAGCTAATTTCATGACCTCGGTAATATCCTTAAATACAGCGAAAGCACCAATTAAATGGTCATCCGCATTAATGATGGGGATCCGGGTGGTGATAACTTTTTTTCCATTTTCTAAAAAAAGCTTTTGATTTACCTCTTTACGCTGACTGTGCAACACATTGGGTAATCTGGTGTTTTTTATAACATCTCTAATATTCTTCCCTTCAAAAGTTTTTTTTGAATAGCCGAGGATTTTTTCTGCGCTTTTATTTACAAATTGTATCTTTTCTTGATTATTAATGACGATCATCCCGTCACGAATATTATTAAGTATTAACTCTTGATTATTCATTTGCAACTTTACACGATTTAACAAAGCTTCTTTTTCATCAAATAGCTCCGCAATTATGTATGCAACCGTTCCTGGAATGACAACTGTTTTCCTTGTCCTTCGTTCAATTAATTCATCTAAAACACGCTTATCTCCTGTTGCTTCAATAATGATATCAATATCCTGATCGACCCAATTCTTCCAATCATTATCTACAGGGATTTTATATTGTTTAGCTAATGTTAATCCATCAGCAGCTTCATTTGTATCAATTACAGCTACAATTTTCATTTTTTTTGTAGCATTTAAAATCTCTAAAAGAACACTTCCCCCTTTACCAACACCCACAATAAGCACTCGTTTCATCCTATCCCATCCCACCTTGCATTATTTTGCACACTTTTATCATACTTTACCATGCAGGATTTGGCAAATTGAAAAGCTGGCTGGAAAAAGTAATTACTTGCAGGAACCGTAGTTTGGCAGAAGTTCACAGGCAAAAGGCAGAAGTTCACAATGAATTGATTAGAAGTTCACACTTATATGATTAGAAGTTCACATAAATTAGGCGGAAGTTCACAAAGTTGGCAACCATTTTTATAAAATAACAATCTATGCGCTAGTAATGCACATAATAAACATACTTATATTCCTATTTCTATGAAGTTTTGATATACTTAGGTAGTATTAATACATAAGGGGAAATGATATGGTTAGAATCATTGCGGTACTAATACTTTTAATTCCTGGTTTAATTTCTGCATACGGAATTAAGCTTATGCGGGATATATTATTTGACAACTTTTATCCGATATTCCTTCATGCTGGCATCCAGTTTTTTATTGGATTTCTGCTATTTATTGGTGGAATTGGTTTTATAGGTGGATTTATCGTGCACCGTGATCGTAAACGGCAACTTGTAAAAAAACAAAATCAGCGCCAAAAATAAAAAGATGGTTGAATTTCCATCTTTTTTTATTAATTTTAACCATAGATAGGAAATGTATGATATTATTTATAGTAAAAATTTCATACATAAAAGGAGGCTTTTTAAATGAAAGTTGCAAAATTCGGTGGAAGTTCGGTAGCCGATTCAACACAGTTAAAAAAAGTGGGGGAAATAATTAAAAAAGACCCAAAGAGAAAATTTATTGTTGTGTCAGCTCCAGGAAAAAGAAATAAAGATGACTTTAAAGTAACCGATCTATTAATTCGGTTAGGAAACGACTTTTTAAACAATAAAGCCTTCGAAGAACATTTTGCCATTGTTATTCAACGCTTTAATGAAATAATTGAAGGATTGAAACTGGATTCTTCCATCCTTACAGACATTGAACATACGATTCAGACAGTGTTAAATTCTAATTACTCCAATGAGATGAAAATGGATGCTATCAAAGCTGTTGGAGAAGACAGTACCGCTAAAATTCTTAGTGCGTATTTAAATTCAATCGGATTGACAGCAAATTACCTAAATCCAAAAGATGCCGGGTTGGTAGTCAGTAATGAGCCAGGCAATGCACAAATACTTCCGGAAAGCTTTTCGAAAATATATTCTTTACGCGAAAAAGACGGAATATTAATTATTCCCGGTTTTTTCGGATATACAAAAGATGGACTATTGATGACTTTTTCAAGAGGTGGTTCAGATATTACAGGTTCCATAATAGCTGCTGGTATTAAAGCTGAATTGTATGAAAACTTCACAGATGTAGATTCTGTTTATTCCGTAAATCCTAATATTGTTGAGCATCCTAAAGAAATTAGAACATTAACATATAGAGAAATGCGTGAATTATCCTATGCCGGTTTTTCTGTGTTTCATGATGAAGCATTAATACCAGCATTTAAAGAACAAATACCTGTATGCATTAAAAATACAAATAATCCGGAATGCCCTGGTACACTAATTGTTGCCGAAAAAAAACCGGATGAAAAATGCGTAGTAGGGATTGCAAGTGATACAGGATTTTGTAGTCTCTATGTCAGTAAGTACCTTATGAACCGGGAAATAGGATTTGGTCGAAAATTATTTAACATATTAGAGGACGAAGGAGTCTCATTTGAACATGCTCCATCAGGTATTGATGATATCTCGATCATTATTCGTGAGAAAAGACTAACGAAGGATAAAGAATATAATATTATCGAACGAATTAAAAATGAACTTCATGCAGATACAGTATCACTGCAACGTGATCTTGCCATGATTATGATTGTAGGAGAAGGTTTGGTCAGAACAATTGGACTTGCTAAAAAGGCAACAGTTGCCATAGCCGATGCCAATGTCAATATCGAAATGATTAACCAAGGTTCTTCCGAAGTATCTATGATGTTTGGAATTCAAGCAAAAGATTTAGAGAGAGCAATACAATCATTATATTCAGCCTATTTCGAATAAAATAGTTGTAAAACCAAAAAATATTACTGTGTGTACAAACAGTAATATTTTTTGGTTTTAGGATCAACTTGCTTTATGCTCAAGTCTTAATCGGTCAGCGACCATTGCAATAAATTCTGAATTTGTAGGTTTTGCTTTAGAAATACTAATCGTATAACCGAAGAGTGCAGATATAGAATCAATATTACCTCTGCTCCAGGCAACCTCAATTGCATGTCGAATTGCCCTTTCCACTCTTGATGCAGTGGTATTAAACTTCTTCGCAATCTCGGGATAAAGCACCTTTGTTATCGAACCTAGAAGTTCAATATCGTTGTATACCATTGTAATTGCTTCACGCAAATACATATATCCTTTTATATGGGCAGGCACTCCAATTTCGTGAATTATATTAGTAATACTTGCCTCCAGATCCTGCTTTTTCCTCTCCTTCTTGGTTGCTTTACTCGATGAGAATACACTCCCACTACCTTTCACCTGACGAATTTGATCAGCTAAATTATCTAAGTCAAATGGTTTTAATATGAAATAGGATGCACCTAAATCCACTGCCTTTTTCATTACTTCTTCTTGTCCAAATGCCGTTAACATAATTATATTAGGCCTTTTTTGAAAATTAGTACCCTTTAGCGAATTTAACACAGCCAATCCATCAACATGTGGCATAATGATATCTAACACCAACACATCCGGTTCCAGTTCTTCCACCATTGAAACACAATCTCTTCCATTGTAGGCTGCCCCAATAACTTCAATATCCGCCTGTTCCTCAAAATACTCCCCCATTAACTGAACTAATTCTTTATTATCATCCGCTAAACACACTGAAATTTTTTCCACCTATTTGCTCCTCCTTTTTATGTAGTTCAAACTTTGATCTCTTTTACATATTCTACAAAATCATTAAATATCCTCTTTTTATTTAAAAAACTTTGGTTTTTTTTAATTTTACTTTGATTTACTAATAATTACTTCAAATAACGATATATTTCGATATTATTCTACAATAATTGTCGAAAAATATTATACTTATTATAACAGAGGTCTCCTGATAATACGAATAATTTTGAATTAAAAAATGACTTGCAATGGATACCATTACAAGTCATTTGCTTAACTAGCTTTTTTCTCATCTCTGTAAATATTTATACCTGCATCCTGAAGCATCCATTCAATATGAACACCATATCCTGAGGTCGGATCATTAACGAATACATGAGTAACAGCACCGACAATTTTCCCATCTTGAATAATTGGACTTCCGCTCATACCTTGAACAATTCCACCAGTTTGCTTAAGAAGTTCTGGATCGGTTATTTGTATAACCATCCCTTTTGTAGCAGGAAACTTCTGTGGAACGCTACTCACTATTTCAACATCAAATTCTTCTACTTTTTCTTCTTTTACGACAGTTAGGATTTTTGCAGGTCCTTCTTTTACTTCATGTGATAGCGCAATAGGGAGAGGTTTATCATGCTTATCATTTACAATCGGATCATCTAATTTGCCAAAGATCCCAAATGGACTGTTTTTAGTAATAGATCCTATTGTATTATCCTTTACTGAGAATTTGGCTTGTTTTTCTCCCGGAACACCGTTATTGCCTTTCTCAATCGATGTTACCGATGACCTTACAATTGTTCCATTATGAATTTCGATTGGCTTTTTTGTATCCATATCAGAAATAACATGTCCGAGAGCACCGTATTTTTTTGACTTTGGTTCATAAAATGTCATCGTTCCAATACCTGCGGCTGAATCCCTAATATATAATCCAATTTTATATTCATTCTCTTTTTTATCCAGTACAGGCTTGAGTGTTGTATTAATTGTTTTATTATCTCTTTTTAAAGTAATATTTAACGATTTCCCATCTTTACCAGCTTCTTTTACAAATGGTTTTACTTCTTCCATTTCTTTTATCGGTTCTTCATTTATTTCCAATATAACATCGCCGACCTGAATTTTTGCTTCCTCACCTGGAGACATTTCTCCTTCAGTCCCATTCACAATATGATGACCAACAACAAGTACACCCAGCGTGTGGAGTTGAACACCAATAGATTGCCCACCTGGAATTACTTGAATATTATCCAGCACTGATAAGTTAACTTTTTTAATTGGAAATCCTGCCATTTCATAAATCAGATTGCTATTACCAGGAGCGTTTGCATAAAAGGCTGAAGCGTCAATTGCCTCAACATTTTTATTCGATGTTTTTATATGAATACCATCCCCTAAAGCTGGAACCTCAATTGGGGATTGATTTTTAAAGGTAACAATCTCATTTGGAATGGCAAGGTATTGTTGTAATGGGGTGAAAAAAGGAATTGACAACAAAGCGATAAGAAGCAGGAAACCTATCCACATTCGATTATTATTTGACTGTTTCAATTTCAATCACTTCACTCTCCTCGTTCCTAACCCATACCATTTCTATCTTATTTATTTTTGTTCTTTCTGTACTTTTAATTTGACCTATCATAGTCTGTTTTAAACTGGTGAAACATAAGAAAAATGTGTAACATTTCCTTTTAGGAATTTAAAAATAGTGTATAAGAAGCGTTACAAAGGTAATATATAATAATTAACTGACGTATTTTACTAATTAAGGGATTAACTTTGAAGGTTAGAATTAACTGCTTGCCATCAAAGCTTCATGGAGAAAGCCTTAGTTCAGGCAAAAAACACTTGTTAAATGCGATGCTAATACTTCGAAGTATTAGTTATGTACTGATATTGATTTATTTGTCCGTAAAGGAATTCTACAAAGAATATTTTACTTTCTTAGAACCCCTTGGAATACAAGCTTTATCAGTAAAAGCACAAATCCTTCACTGATACAGACTTTTGCAAAAAAATAACTTTCCAATCAATAAAAAAAGCCAGACAACTTATTTTCTGACTTTTTGAGAAAAATTATCCGCTTTTATTTTGATTTATATGCAGATGCCAAGTCAAGTATTTCTTTTGCATGTTCCTTAGCAGTCTCAGTTAATTTTGTTCCTGTAATCATTCTGCTAAGTTCTTCAATCTGCTGATCTGCATTTAATTCAGTAACCATTGTTGCAGTACGATTGTTTTTTTCCTGTTTCTCAATAAATTTATGCGTATCTGCCATTGATGCCACTTGTGGTAAATGTGTGATACATAACACTTGTGAATTTATTGAAAATTGATATATTTTTTCAGCAATTGCTTGTGCTACACGACCACTTACACCTGTATCCACCTCGTCAAATATTACACTCGTAACAGGTTGATGGGTTGCAAATATTTTTTTTAAGACAAGCATTATTCGCGAAAGCTCACCACCAGATGCCACTTTACTCAATTCTTTTAATGGCTCTCCCGGATTTGTTGATATCATAAAATAAATATGATCTATTCCGTTTTTATGGAGATTCATTTCGTTATCATTTTCATCACCAGATGTATTGAAATGAACTGAAAATGAAGCTTTTTCCAGATATAATCCTTTTAATTCCCTATAAATATCCTTAACTAACAATTCTGAAGCTTTTTTACGCAAATCGTGAAGTTGAATTGCTTCTAAATAAGCATCTTTTGCAATTTCATTTATTTGATCAGATAATTTACTTAAATGCGAATCCTTATTCGTTATTTCTTCCATTTCCTCTTCGATTTTTGCCATATACTCGAGAATGTCATTTACGGTTGATCCATATTTCTTTTTCAGTCTGTTGATTTCACTTAGTCTTGCTTCAATTTCATGTAGACGCTCTGGATTATATTGCAATGTTTCAATATGATTGCTTAGATCATATGTTAATTCTTCCAGGGTAAAATAATTATTTGATATTTCCTCAGCTTTTTGGGCAATAAAATTATCATATGTACTATTTTCCTGTAATGCCACCTGTGCTTTATTTAACCATTCTAACCCCTTTTGCTCACCGTACAGTGCATTATAGGCATCGAGTAATGCTGTATAAATTCTTTCAAAATTAACCAAGGAATTTCTTTCCTCTTCAAGTGCTTTGTCTTCATCGGGACTTAAATCCGCCTGTTCAAGCTCCTTCATTTGAAACTCAAGCAAATCAAGTCGGTGAGCCATTTCCTGTTCATTTTCACTTAAGTTTTTATAACTTTTTTTTAATGTAGAAAGTTTATCATAAAGTATTTTATATTCTTCTTTAGCCTGGGTAATCCGCTTAGTATCATATAAATCCAATAATTCTATATGATTTTCCGGATCCATTAGAGACTGTGTTTCATGTTGACTATGAATATCTATCAGTGTCTTTCCAAATTCCCTTAAAATTGCCAATGTAACTAATTTACTGTTTACACGGCATATACTTTTTCCGTTTGAAGTAATGGTACGTTGCAGTACCACTTGATCATCTTGAATTTCAATCCCAAATTGTTCGCCCTTTTCATAAATGGGATGATTCTTATTGTCAATTGAAAATAATCCTTCAATTTCAGCTTTTTTCGTTTCATATCTAACATATTCTACAGAGCCTCGACCTCCTGCAAGTAGCTGGATTGCATCAATGATAATCGATTTTCCCGCACCTGTTTCCCCAGTTAACACTGTAAGTCCCTCATTGAATGTTATAGAAATATTATCAATAATTGCAAAGTCACGTATTGACAATTCAGTTAGCATGTCCCCATTCACCTCACCAGTCTCTATAGCATTTCTATCAATCGATCTTTAATTATTTTTGAGTCTGTTTCTGTACGACAAATAATCAAACAAGTATCATCTCCGCAAATAGTACCCATAATTTCTTCCCAAACCAGATTATCGATCAGAGCACCGACAGCTTGCGCATTACCTGGCAGTGTTTTTAAGATAATAAAATGACTTGCATGATCTATTTTTACGAAAGCATCCATAATTAATCTTTTTAGCTTATCCTGTGGATTGAACCTCTGATCTGCAGGTAAACTGTACTTGTATTTACCAATGGTTGAGGGAATCTTTACGAGATGCAGATCTTTAATATCCCTGGAAACAGTTGCTTGTGTTACGTTATATCCCAGGCTTTTTAAACGAGCTACTAGCTCATCCTGTGTTTCTATTTCATTTTCGGTAATTAATTCACGTATTTTAATATGGCGCTTTATTTTACTCATGTTCATCTCCCATTTAGTACAAATTATTACACAAGTCATATATATTTGAAAGGACTACAAGCCTTTGTAGTCCAAATTAACTATTTTTTGATTTTAATTCATGATGTGCATTTTCGACTGCTTGTTCTATTTCGATCGATGTGATCGTTTTCCTTTTATTTTCCTTTTTCCAGCCGAAATGAGCCAAAAATTCTATATTTCCATCTCCACCAGTGATTGGAGAGTGTGTAAGATTGAATAACTTATATTCTTCCTTCTCAGCAAATGTAATAATTTTCTCTAAAACACTTTGATGTACTTTTTTATCCCGTACAATTCCCTTTTTACCAACTTGTTCTTTGCCTGCTTCAAATTGCGGTTTTATTAAGGCGATAACGTCGCTTTCAGAAGCAATAAGCTGTTTAAGTACGGGAAGGATTAATTTTAAAGAAATAAAAGAAACGTCAATTGATGCTAAATCGGGCGTGCCATGTTGTAACATTTCAGGTGTAACATAGCGAAAATTAGTTCGCTCCATAACAATGACACGATCATCATTTCTCAGTTTCCAAGCTAACTGATTATACCCAACATCAATTGCATAACTTAGTTTTACACCATTTTTAAGTGCGCAGTCCGTAAATCCTCCTGTTGAGGATCCAACATCAACCATAATTTTATCATTTGCCGAGATCGAAAAATAATCCAGCGCCTTTTCAAGTTTTAACCCACCACGACCTACATAAGGAATGACTTTTCCTTTTACAGTTAATGGAATTTCCTCATCCATCTTCATTCCAGGTTTATCTAACCGCATTTGTTCAGAGAACACAAGACCAGCCATAATCATCCGTTTTGCTTTTTCTCTGGTTTCAATTAAATTTCTTTCAACTAGAAGGATATCTAAACGTTTTTTGCTCATTATTGTAATTCCTTTTCATTAGTTATTTCTTAGGAAGCACGTTTATTTTTAAATTATTTTCAATTATAGATATAACTTTTCCTGCAAAAAAAATAATATTAGTAGATGCATTTATAGCAAAGTATTTCCCCATTGCCTTACCACCAACTGTAATTGCAGCTACAATACTTGTCAATAAAACAGATAAAGTAATTTGTATGGATGAGCCCTCACCTTGCCCGAGTAGGTTGGCGATTTGCAACACAACAATAGCTGAAGCAGTACCACTGACAATCCCGGAAATATCACCAATCACATCATTGCAAAAGCTTGCAAATTTATCCGCATTTCGAATAATAATAACCGCTTCTCTAGCTCCAGTAACTTTTTCTGCAGCCATAGCATGGAAAGGGGCTTCTTTTGCTGCTGTTGATGCTATTCCAAGCATATCAAAAAACACTCCAACTAACACAATCAATAAGACAATCAATAAGCCGAGTAACCATATAACCCCACTAAGTATAGAAGAGGAAATAACTGAAAAAATAGCCGCTAACACAAAAGTGATAACGGCAATTGTTAAACTAAATTTAATCGAACGTTTAATTTGTGATTTCATCTGATACCTCAAAATAATAATATTAGAATTAAATCTTATGTACAAGGAATAAGGAATGGTCATTTAAAAGGTAAAAACTGCGGCTTAGGTCCAGTAGGTTTTCCCAGATGGATACCCTATGTTGCCATAAAGGCGGTTCCCCTTTAAATCCACCTTAACTTTGTCACCAAAAGCTAGACTGGATTACCACTTAGTCCACACTATAATCCCTTTTAAAAGTCTTCGAACAGTCTAGGAGATTTCCTCTGACAGTCTTTAACCGTTCCCTAGCCTCTTTTGCAGTGATGATTTCATAGAAGTGAAAATAAATAATAAATTAGTGGCCACCTAATATTATTATTTAGACTCTAATCCCCTCATACACCACTCAAGGCAGGCTACGCTGCATTTAAGGTGTCCCTTACCACTTGTGCAGGTTCATACCCCATTCCATAAAGGCAACTAGGCTTAGCCGCCTCTACAGAGATGGGCCTCCGCGGAAATCGGGTCAACGCCCACATGCCTTTGTGGATCGCCCAAAATCCTTAACTCCCAGCATAGACCCAAGGCTGGGCGCCTCAAGCCTACACAAGGAACTTCATCGATATGCCCTTTGGCAGATTTTTAGGCCCGCCTTCAGGAACGGAGGACTGACTAGAATACTGCACCATCCCTTTTATATTCTAATTATAACATAGTATATAAAAATATTCTATTTCTTGTTAATGGTCTCTTTGACTAAAATAATCTGTCAGCATCATTAAATATGAATGCTCAGCACCTGCTTGTTTTAACGCATTTTTTGCCAGGTTAACATACTGTTTCTTTTGCTCAATTGCTCCATCGATTCCTAAAAGCTTTGGAAATGTGCTCTTATGATTATGCTCATCACTGCCAATCATTTTCCCTGTTTTTGCTGAATCTCCAGTCACATCCAAAATGTCATCCTGTACTTGAAAAATCAAGCCCAAGTAATAAGCAAAGTCGCTTAATGCTTCCAGACTTTCCTTTGATGCATTTCCTAAATATGCTCCTACATAAATGGCAAAGCTTAATAGTTCTCCCGTTTTAAGTGCATGAATATTTTCCAATTCATCTAGAGAAACTGGTTTTAATTCTGCTTGCATATCTAAAATTTGTCCACCAACCATCCCACTTGGTCCACTAACATTTGATAGCATTTTCATTAGCTTCACTTTTTGATTATCGTCTAAGTACGTATCATCTGCAATAATTTCAAAGCTATATGTTAATAGAGCATCACCAGCCAGTATTGCTGTTGCTTCATCAAAGACTTTGTGATTAGTAGGTTTTCCCCTGCGAAAATCATCGTTGTCCATTGCGGGTAAATCATCATGTATAAGAGAATACGTATGAATCATTTCCAGTGCAACTGCTGTTGATAATACTTTGGAAAGATCTCCTCCATAAGCTTGGCAGCTTGCGAACATTAAAATTGGTCGAAGTCGCTTTCCACCTGCTTCTATAGGAGCTAATTGCGAAGTCTCAAAGTGCAAGTGTCCCAAGGTGTTAAGGACAAGGCAAATTTTATTTTC